>CAJXVG010000004.1 GCA_913061495.1 uncultured Winogradskyella sp. | reverse complement strand
CCTCTAATATTAACTTTTTAAAATTACCAATACCTAAAATCAATAATTCAAGCAAGTTTAACCCACGTCACTTCACGTGATTTTAGCCCCAAAGGCAAAATAGTATCAAGTACCCTTCCAAAAAAAATCCCGCAAAGGATAAACCAATACGGGATTCAAATCAACAGTAGCCAAAAGCAAAGAGCTAAAGGCTAATCGCCATCAGTCAATCAACCACCGACAGCAATCTTCATACTATGGCCTTGCGCCAGTTCATAAAGTTCTCCGTTTACCATTTGGTAAAACACAATAGCCGTACCGCCAAACAAAGCAGTAGTAACAGGTATTGGAGCGTAGTCAGATAAATTAACGGTCAAATCAGTTGCACCTCCAACCATACCGCCAAGGGCAATGGCTTCACTGTAAGAAACTGTACCAACACCATTAGGTTTGGCTTCAATAGGTTCGTATGTATTCAATTCCGGCACCCATTCATAGTTACTAACATACCCTGCTGCTAAGGCTAGCTTAAAATGAGTAGCACCTTCAGGTTTTCTAACATAAGTGTCGGTATTAAAATCTGCAACAGACCAAGTCACCTTATCACGTGTTGCAGTAATTTCGGGACCTGTAGAAGGAGCATTAAACTGGCTATCAAACGGCTTGCTGCTATTAAAATTAAAACCAATAAAAGCCTCCGTATTATCCACCACATTTACATTACGCTCACCACGCACACCTGCTCCTTTATTAATTATACTCCGCATCTTACCAGTAACCCGTCCGCTAACATATGTATCGCTCACTAATCGGGCAATACTAGCAAAACTTTCTCTAAAAGCCTTACCACAGCGGGTAGCACCACCAAATTCTTGCATATTCTCACGAGTACGCTTATACGCTGGGTCGTTCATAATTCGGTTTCTACTAACCTGGTTCTTCGTCTTAACATAAGACGTTCCGTTCTGTCTGTAAAAGGTCAACCCATCCAAGGTACCTTCCAATCTAATAAATGAATTGTTTCTAGCCATAATTTTAAGTGTTAGGATTACAGTACCTATGGCATTTATAAAAAGTACATGCAATCTGGTTAATAATTGTGCCTCCTTGGGCACACGAGATAGAGGGAAATGGATACATTAACTACAAATACAGTCAGCACTACAGTGCCATTAAAAACTGTATTTGTAAACAGCTGTGCGTCAAACATATGAAATATTTTTAAATACACAACTGTTTAATTTTGAAGCATTTACAACAAAACCAATAATTCTCTAAAAATAATGCAAAAAGAAAGTCAGAAAAAACGCGTTTTTTATAAAATTAGCAGCACCACCCGAAAACCCAATAAGAATATCATAAAAATTACAACCAACTGAATATTTGATGGTTAACTGATAAAAATAAGCACTACCAAACAATAACCACACTTTAAGACACGGAGAGACTTGAGCCTAAGTGCAGACGAAGAATCATTGAAATCAAAACAACCCATAAACAAATAAAACCGTCACTTCGAGTGATTGTGACCCCAAAAACAAAATAGTATCGAGAAGCAATCAAACCAACCATCTAGGAGTTCAACTCGCCTCATCTCTATACAAGCTACCCTGAAAACTAATAAAAGCATTGCGAATAGATGCGATATCTCCAAGTTGACGTTTTGCGTCCGATATGGCTTTGTACTTTAAAAGTAGTAATGGTGATAGTTTTTCAAGATTTAGTTCTTCTACTCCATCCCTTACATACTGCTCCAATACAAAATTTAAAAACTCTTGTTGCTTAGGGTTATAATCCTTTAATTGAACTTTTGCTTTCTCAGCCCTTACCAATCTTGGCACAAGGTCTTTGTGATAAGCAACATAACTCAATACATCAAAAAGATCACTATCCTTGCCATGAATAAGATTACGCAAGTCTTCTAACTGCTCGTTAGAATAGCCTTTTTCACTGAGTTCTACTAACAGCTTTTTACGTGTACTTGGTAGACTCCAAACTTTACGGAGTGCTTCTTCGTCTGCAACTAGTGTTGGTAGATCTCCGTAGAGTTGGTTCATAAATTCTACGTGATCTATAGGGCGACCATCTGGACTCCAAAACGATGTTTTTACCGTAGCGTCTATTTCGCGTTCTTTATTATCCGAAAGTTTCACTCTAATGATTCTTTGAGGTGGTGTTTCACATACACATGGTATATTATTACATTCTTCGCACTCATAATCCAGTTCTGGTTCCTTTGGGCACATACAAGGCTGCTGATTGCAGTTTGCACAAACTCTAGGTTCACCCCCTTCAGGCGGATACTCTGGTGGCAATGGTTCTCCATCCCATTCTGGGTCTTGAAAATGTTTATGCGCACGTACAAAATCGAAAATGGTAAAGTAGGCCTTACTATCAAATAGTCGTGTGCCTCGTCCTACAATCTGTTTAAATTCTACCATAGAGTCCACAGGACGCAGTAACACTATGTTTCTAATTTCTGGCGCATCAACTCCCGTACTTAACTTTTGTGATGTGGTCAGTACCGTTGGGATGCTCTTTTCGTTATCCTGAAAATCGCGCAGATGTTGCTCCCCTCTTTTACCATCATCTGCTGTGACCCGATGGCAATAATTGATATTTGTACTGGCACTGAATTGGTTAATTAAATCTCTTATAAGTGCCGCATGCTTTTGGGTAGCACAAAACACCAATGATTTTTGGTTTTGATTGATAAGCCCAAGAAATTTTTTGACCCTAAATTCCTCTACTTGTTTAATTATAATTTTACGTCCGTAATCGCGATAGGTAAAGGTATCACCAACCTCAGCTTCACCATCTAAAATAACATCATCATCGGTTACGGTATATTCATCGTAGTTGGTTTCTATTTGCTTTACCCTAAATGGAGATAAAAACCCATCATTAATTCCCTCTTTTAGCTTGTAACGGTACACAGGCTCACCAAAGTAATCATAGGTATCTTTATTGACATCCCGTTTTGGTGTGGCTGTTAAGCCCAACTGTACCGCAGGAGAAAAGTACTCCATAATGGCACGCCAAGAACTTTCGTCATTGGCGCCTCCTCTATGGCACTCGTCTATAATGATAAAGTCGAAGAAATCTTTTGGGTATTGCCCAAAATTAAAATCCTTAGGCTCTTTTTGTTTTGGTGCTTCATCCTCTGGTAAATCTTCTTCATCAGCCCCTTTCTGCGCATCTGTCATAAAGGTTTGGAAAATGGTAAAAAACACATTACCGTTTTTAGGGACTTGACCTTTCTTTTTAATTTCTGATGGACGAATGCGCACTTTTATGTTCTCGTCAATAACATCGAATGCGTTAAAGGCGTTAAAAGCTTGGTCTGCCAATATGTTTCTGTCTGCTAAAAATAAAATACGAGGTGCTCTGCTGGCATCACGTCTTAAGTTCCATTTGGCATGAAACAGTTTCCAGGCAATTTGAAACGCAATGGCGGTTTTACCTGTACCTGTGGCTAAGGTGAGTAGTATTCTATCCTTTTTCTCTGCCACAGCTTCCAATACTTTGGCAATGGCATTGTGTTGGTAATATCTGGGCTGCCAAGTGCCACCTCTATCTTCAAAAGGGATTTTAAACAAACGTTCTTTCCACTTGGCAATCTCAACTTTATAATCTTCCTTGGGTGTTGGGTAGGTCATTTCCCAAAGCTCGTCTGGTGACGGATATTTAGACACATCGCCTTCTGTACCTTCTTCAATATCCGCACCATAAATACGTATGCCATTGGTGCAATAGGTAAAACGAATGTTTAAACGCTCTGCGTAATCTTTGGCTTGCCCTACTCCATCAGTATAATATTTATCCCTTGCTTTAGCTTCTACAACAGCAATACGTCTGTTTTTGTACTCCAATACATAATCCGCAAACAAAGGTTGTGCGCGTCTGTTTTTACCAAGTATACGCCCTTTGGTAATAGGAAACTCTAAACGCAAACGGCTGCCCTTAACTTTTCCCCAACCTGCGGCACGCAAAGCAGGTTCTATTAAATCGTGTTTGGTTTGTGCTTCGTTCATACTATTTATAATTTTAATCCCGAAGGGATGTAATAAGTAAAGGTAGGACATAGTCCTGCCGATAAGTACATGCTATAAAAAAGCCCTGAAAGGGCGATGTAATCAGTCCCAAACATAATCTTCGTTATAATCTACCTTATACTTATTCAAAAAAGCGCGATACTCTTCTTTAAAATCTTTTTTCTGATGATGTTCATGTTGGTTTTTGATGTAGTTAATGACTACGTTTACCTCACTTGGATTGACTGAAAAAGCTCCGTAACCATCTTGCCAAAAGAAATTTTCTAAACTTTTATCTTTTGTTTTAATCCATTTGCTCGAATGGGCTTTTATTTTTTGTACCAAAGTCATTAAGGCTATTTTTTTGGATAGCATACACAAAACATGAATATGATTGGTGTAACCGCCTACTATTAAAACTGGGCAATTCAACTGTTTACATACGCCACCTATATAGGTGTGTAACTCTTGCTCATAAGGTGGGTATATCAGCTCCTCTCTATACTTGGTGCTGAATACGATATGGACGTAATTTTGTACGAGCGACTCTCCCATGTTTTTATATCGCCCTTTCAGGGCTTTTTTCAGTTTGTGTTGCGGATGGAATGCTTCCATCCTTCTTATACTGCGTCCCTTCGAGACTTTCTGAATATAATCCCGAAGGGATGCTATATAAACGCATAGGATAAAATCCTATGAATAGATTAAGCAAATCGAGTCTTAGCCCTGAAAGGGCGGTATAACTTATATGTTCATCTACCTTTTTCATTATTATATCGCCCTTTCAGGGTTCTTATTTTTTTCGGAATCATTATGTACTTCCTTCTCATACTTCGTCCCTTTAGGACTGCTCAACGCACCCGAAAATGCTTTTTGTAAAATGGCTTTTTTGAGATTTTCTAAATTGGTGAGTTTTTTCTTGTAATTTGATTCAATTTGAAGTGTTTGATTGCTCAATTCTATCATGTTTGGAATGATAACCTTTTGTTCCTTAATGCTTGGAAAAGATATTTTTATTTTTCTTAAATCGTCATTATATAATCTTGATATTGTAGCACCCTTTGACGGATTAAAATCACAAACTCCATAAAACTGATAGAGATATTCATTCGTTACTAATTCTTCATTATTATCAATCCAAACTATGTTAGAATCTTGAAAATACGCTGGTTCTCCATCATAAATTACTCGCCTTCCAATTGTGCCAGAAGCAGAAAGAAGAATGTCTCCTTTTTTGGGAAAAGAATATTTACTTCTAAAATCATCATAAATTTCTTTTGAAATAAAAGCATTTGGTTCTTTTCCAAACGTACCTATTTTATAAAATGGGATTTCACCATCTGGTGTAGTTTGCTTTTTTAAAATTCTTTTACACATTGAAACTTTACCTAATTTGCCCAAAGTTTTTTCTTCCCAACCATCACCTTTTTGGCTAAAAATGTCATTGAGTTTAGACTGAAACAGCTCCTTAGCATTTTCAATATTTTTCTCAATATTGGCTTTGGCTTGGTCTATCGCAGCAAAAGCTTTATCGAGTAGGGCTACGATTTGTTTTTGTTCTTCAATTGATTCTGGATAGGAAACTTCTAAATTCTGCCATTTTGTTTTATTAATCATTGGCAAAGTTGCTTGAGAAGAATTCCTAATAACTTTATCAAAGAAAACTGAAGAACTTAATAGATAATAAAAAAATTTTGGACATAAATTTGGATTAGGTGTAAAGGCGTTTATTTGTTGATTACAAGAAACAGGTATAATATTCATTCCTGTCTTTCCAATTGTTGCACCTATGCAAACCATTAAGATTGAGTTTTCTTTAATTAATCTACCTTTTTCAAGACCTTTTTTACTCAACCCTGAATTTTCATATTCAATAGAGCCATCAACATTGAAATGAGGTGGTTTTATAAATGGGATAAAATCACCATAGAACTCTTTGTTTCTGGTTGAAGGTGTTGTCCCTGTTTGGATTTCGCCTAATTGCATCAATTTTTCAGTTACCCAACCTTCCCTCATATCAGCTCTTTTATTTGGTTCAGAATTGAGCTGGTTTGTTCATCTAAGGTCTGCATTTCAACTAAAATATCCTCTGGACTTCGCAAGGGTGCTTCTTCGGGTGTGTTGGGGTTTTTGGGTGAAAGGTCAAAAGTGTTTTCGTCTAAATCATTCACATTAAACAGCCAAGAATTTTCGGTTTCAGTCCGTGTTTTATTCAATGCGATAAACTCTTCCATATCAGCATCATTCAAAGGATTGGTTTTTCCCATGTTTCTACCTGCATCTAATTGATAGTACCAAATGTTTTTGGTGGGTTCACCTTTTTGGAAAAACAACACAACCGTTTTTACACCTGCACCTGTAAATGTGCCTGCTGGCATATCTAAAATGGTATGTAGGTTGCAACTTTCTAATAAGTGCTTACGCAAAGACACAGAAGCGTTATCGGCATTGCTCAAAAAGGTGTTTTTGATAACGATAGCTGCTCGTCCGCCTGTCTTTAAACTTTTGATAAAGTGCTGCAAAAACAGTGAAGCGGTTTCTCCTGTTTTTATATCAAAGTTTTGTTGTACTTCTTTTCGTTCTTTACCGCCAAATGGTGGATTGGCAAGAATAACATGGTATCGGTTTTTCTCTTGAATGTCTCTAATGTTCTCGCCAAGTGTATTGATATGGATAATGTTAGGTGCTTCAATGCCATGAAGTATCATGTTCATAATTCCAATCACATATGCCAAGTTCTTTTTCTCTTTTCCAAAGAGAGTTTCTTCTTGTAGCGTTTTAAGATTGTCTGTGGTTTTTTCCATACGCTCATACAAATACTCGTATGCTTCGCACAAGAAACCACAAGAACCTGCTGCACCATCATAGATTTTTTCTCCAATCTGTGGGTCAATCACGTTAATCATGGCACGAATAAGCGGTCTTGGTGTGTAGTATTGTCCACCATTACGCCCTGCATTGCCCATGTTTTTAATTTTGGTTTCGTACAAGTGGCTCAACTCATGTTTGTCGGTAGAAGCACGAAAAGGCAGTTCGTCTGCATATTCTAAAATATCACGCAGTATGTAACCACTTTGGATTCTGTTACTGAGTTCAGAAAATATTTCTCCAATTTTATATTCTATGCTCTTTGGGTTGTCAACAGATTTGACTTTAAACTCTCCCAAATAAGGAAATAGCTTTTTATCGACAAACTGAACCAAGTCAGTTCCTGTCATGGCTTTGTGGTGGTCCAGTTTTCCGTCAGCACCTTTTGGCATGGCCCAATTTGGCCAACGGTATGCTTCAGCTAAAATGAAGTTGTATTCCTCTCCACGCAGTTCCGCTTCGTCCGCTTTGTCTTGCTCCAATTCGTCCAAGTAGCGTAAGAACATCACCCAAGAGGTTTGTCCTATGTAATCTAACTCACTATCTGCTCCTGAATCTTTGTAGAGCAGGTCGTCTATATTTTTAAAGGTTTGTTCAAAACTCATGTAATCATTACTGTATTTAATGTAGGCACAAAAAACCATCTGGCTTTTAATTTTAAAAGCACAAACAGTCAACTATTAATTTGTTTAAGGAACCCTAAAGATAGAAAAACAATAGCTATATCCTAAAGAAATTAGACCTATACAGATAAAACCAGAACAGTTAACCTTACAGCGTCAGGTCGAAGTAAAGCAATCTGTCCATCAAACCACAATCAAAAGTCCTGAGCCTGCCCTGAGCGCAGTCGAAGGGTCATTGCGAATGAGGCACGAACGCGGCGATCTCATCAACAAAACACAAAACCTAGCAACACCACATCAACCCATAAACAAATAAACCCATCAACAAATTCGCAGCTCCCTTCGACCTCCGATCATTTAGCGTAAAACCTGAAGTGAAGCGTAGGAAAGAGCAAAAATCGATAGAAAAACAAAAGCATCAACCAGAAACAAAGCCACTGGGGAACCCCAAAACACAAAACCGACCAAAGCCCATCATTTTTGCGCCGTAGCAAACAAAAGGTTTAGCTAAATCATCGGCAGTCTTGATTTTTTTGGCTCCTTTTTTATCAAGAAAAAAAGAGCACCTAAAACAACCCATAAACAAACAAACACATCAACAAACAAACAAACAAACAAACAAACAAACACAACCGTCACTTCGAGTGATTTTGACCAAAAAGTCAAAATAGTATCGAGAAGCAACCCAACCATCCCATAAACCCATAAACCCATCAACAAATCAACACTTCAACAAATCAACAAAAACCTATACTACCGCTTGCCCCTTTTGGGTTTTTCTTCTTTAATTTTCACATAAATAAGCTTCATACGTCCTCGTGGATCCTCACGCCTTTCAATTTCAAAAGCAGGAATAGAGTTAATCAAAGGTGTTAATTTCTGAAAGCCATAATTCCGAGAATCAAAATTAGGTTGTTTCTTTTGTAGCAAGCTACCAACGTCACCTAAAAAAGCCCATCCATCATCATCCGCAACATCATCTATGGTGGTTGCAATAAGCTTAATCTCTTTTGGTGTTATGTTATCGTAATTGGTTTTAGTCCTTAAAGCTTTTGGACTAGACTCCAAAGCACTTTCATCCGTTATATTTTTAAGAATCTCTATATAAATAAATTTATCACAGGCTACAATAAACGGATTGGGAGTTTTCTTTTCACCAATACCATACACTTTCATTCCTGCTTCGCGCAAACGGGTGGCCAAACGTGTAAAATCGCTATCACTAGACACTAGGCAGAATCCATCTACTTTTTCAGAATACAAAATATCCATGGCATCAATAATCATGGCAGAATCTGTAGCGTTTTTACCAGTGGTATAGCCGTATTGCTGTATGGGTGTTATGGCATTTTCCAACAACATGTTTTTCCATTTAGACAAATGGGGCTTGGTCCAATCGCCATATATACGCTTTATGGTTGGATTGCCATATTTAGCAATTTCCTCCATCATTTCTTTTACATAAGCAGAAGGTATATTATCCCCATCTATGAGTACTGCTAATTTTATATCCATTTATTTTATATCTTTTTATGAATGTTTAAAGGTAATCGCTTTATACGGAAAAGGGCCTTTAAAGCAAATACTTTTAATTATTACTTTATAGTAAGCACCCCTCTAAGCCGATAAGCACATCAACCCTTCAACAAATAAACATCTCCTTAATTCTACCAGTCAAAAGAGTATCGAGAAGGTAAACCACACACCAATCAAACACCCACCAAACACCAACATCTAGAACATATCAAACACAAAACCAAGCAGCCAATACAAAATCAAGAAGACCACAATGGTACCAATACAGCCACACGCTCCACCACCTATTTTTTTTGCGCCCCAAGCCGCACCTATAATTTTTAATAATTTTTCCATTTTTTAGATTTACTATTAGTTAAATAAAATTAAGCAACTAAAATAAATTTATGACCTCTAATCCTTTAAATTAGTGCTCATCCCATAAACATATAAACCAATAAACAAACACAACCGTCACTTCGAGTGATTTTGACCAATAAGTCAAAATAGTATCGAGAAGCAATCCAACCCTCCCATAAATCCATAAACCCATCAACAAATCCGCAAGCCCCCGACCTCCGATCATTTAGCGTAAAACCTGAAGTGAAGCGTAGGAAAGAGCAAAAATCGATAGAAAAACAAAAGCATCAACCAGAAACAAAGCCACTGGGGAACCCCAAAACACAAAACCGACCAAAGCCCATCATTTTTGCGCCGTAGCAAACAAAAGGTTTAGCTAAATCATCGGCAGTCTTGATTTTTTTGGCTCCTTTTTTTATCAAGAAAAAAAGAGCATCTAAACAACCCATAAACAAATAAACCCATAAACCAACAAACACAACCGTCACTTCGAGTGATTTTGACCCCAAAGTCAAAATCGTATCGAGAAGCAATCCATCCCATAAACAAATAACCAAAACTTCAACCAACCCATCCAAAGGTCATACCCGCATCATCCTCGGGTCATAAGCGGGTCATAAGCGGGTCAGCTATCGGTTTTTCCTACAAAACACAAACAGCATCACTAAGTCACATTACAATAACAACATCTAACAAACCTTCACATCTTTTAACATCTAAAATACTTACCTTTGCAACTTTGCAAAAAACAACAGAAGGAGGATTACCATTTATGAGCCAATTCAACGATGCCATTGAAGTAAAAGGAGCACGCGTACACAACCTAAAAAATATAGACGTCACCATACCACGAGAAAAACTGGTCGTTATCACCGGACTCTCAGGCAGTGGAAAATCGTCACTGGCCTTCGACACTATTTATGCCGAAGGGCAACGCCGTTACATAGAAACCTTTTCCGCCTACGCAAGGCAGTTCCTAGGAAGCCTAGAGCGACCAGATGTAGATAAGATCGATGGCCTCTCCCCTGTCATTGCCATAGAACAGAAAACCACAAGCAAATCGCCACGCTCTACAGTCGGTACCATAACAGAGGTCTATGACTTTCTGCGATTGCTCTATGCAAGAGCAGCCGATGCCTACAGTTATAAAACTGGCGAACAAATGGTAAGCTATAGCGATGAGCAAATTAAGGACCTGATATTGGAATCCTACAACGGTAAACGCATCAATATCCTCTCGCCTGTTATTAGATCACGAAAAGGGCATTACCGTGAGTTATTTGAACAAATAGCCAAGCAAGGCTTTGTAAAAGTACGTACCGATGGAGAAATAGTGGACCTTGAAAAAGGAATGAAACTAGACCGTTACAAAACCCACGATATTGAAATTGTAATAGATAGGCTTAAGATTGATGCATCCCAAGACAATGAAAAACGCTTAATGGAAAGCATTAATACGGCAATGTATCACGGAGACGATGTGCTGATGGTGATAGACCAAGACACCAACGAACCTCGTTTTTTCAGTCGTAATTTAATGTGTCCCACCTCTGGAATATCGTACCCTAACCCAGAACCCAATAATTTCTCGTTCAATTCCCCAAAAGGAGCCTGCCCCAACTGTAATGGCATTGGCGAACTCTACGTGGTCAATGAACGTAAATTGGTTCCCAACGAAACTCTTTCAATAAAAAACGGTGCGCTTGCTCCACATGGCCCGCAAAAGAAAAGCTGGATTTTTAAACAATTTGAAACCATAGCACAACGCTTTGAGTTCTCACTGAACGACCCTTGGAAAGACATTCCCAACGATGCCAAGAACATTATTCTCTATGGAGGAAAAGATACCTTTACGGTTGATAGTAAAATCCTTGGAGTAAAGCGCAACTACAATATAGACTTTGAAGGTGTAGCTAATTTCATTGAGAACCAATACAACTCTAACTCTACCTCATTGGTACGTTGGGCAAAAGAGTATATGGACAAGGTAGAATGCCCTGTTTGTGAAGGCTCACGCTTACGCAAAGAATCCCTCTACTTTAAGGTAGACGGAAAAAGTATTGCAGACTTGGTATCTATGGATATTGTAGAATTGAGAGCGTGGTTACATGACCTTAACGATAGACTCACCGAAAAGCAGCGAAAGATTTCAGCCGAAATAGTGAAGGAAATAAAGAACAGGGTTCAATTTCTATTGGATGTTGGTCTAACCTACCTGTCCCTAAACCGAAGTTCTAAATCATTATCCGGTGGTGAGGCGCAACGGATAAGATTAGCTACACAGATTGGTTCGCAACTAGTTGGAGTACTCTATATTTTAGACGAACCAAGTATAGGACTGCATCAACGCGATAATGAAAAATTGATTAACTCCTTAGTGTCGCTACGCGATGTAGGCAATTCTGTAATCGTTGTAGAACATGACAAGGATATGATAGAACGTGCTGACCACGTGATTGACATAGGTCCGTTTGCAGGGAAACATGGAGGTGAAATAATAAGTGAAGGCACACCAAAGCAACTTTTAAAGGAACATACCCTTACAGCAGATTACCTTAATGGCACCAAAGAAATAGAGGTTCCTAAAGAACGCCGCAAAGGCAATGGCAAAACATTGGTACTTAAAGGCTGTACAGGAAATAACCTAAAGAACGTAGATATATCTATTCCATTGGGTAAAATGATTGGAGTTACAGGAGTTTCAGGCAGTGGGAAATCTACCCTTATCAATGAAACGCTCTATCCTATAATGAATAACCATTATTTTAATGGAGTAAAAAAACCGATGCCTTACAAGAGCATAAAGGGGTTAGACCATTTAGACAAGGTGATAGACATTAACCAATCTCCAATAGGCAGAACTCCTAGAAGTAACCCAGCTACCTATACTAAAACCTTTGATGAAGTCCGTAGTCTGTTTGCCAAGATTCCAGAAGCTATGATCCGAGGCTACAAACCAGGTCGTTTTAGCTTTAACGTTAAGGGAGGTCGTTGTGAAACTTGCCAAGGAGCTGGTGTCCGTGTTATTGAGATGAATTTTTTACCAGATGTTTATGTAGAATGTGAAACCTGCCAAGGCAAACGTTTTAACCGTGAAACCTTAGAGATTCGCTATAAAGGAAAATCCATTAGTGATGTCCTCAATATGACCATTAATGAAGCCGTAAGTTTCTTTGAGCATATCCCAAAAATATACCGCAAACTAAAAACCATACAAGATGTGGGCCTAGGCTACATTACTCTAGGACAGCAAAGCACTACGCTATCTGGAGGTGAAGCCCAGCGTATAAAACTTGCTACGGAATTGAGTAAACGCGATACCGGAAACACTTTCTATATTTTAGATGAACCTACAACAGGGCTTCATTTTGAAGATATACGCGTATTAATGAAAGTGCTTAACAAACTTGTGGATAAAGGCAACACCGTATTAATTATTGAGCATAATCTTGATGTTATAAAGACTGTAGATTACATTATAGACATAGGTTACGAAGGTGGAAAAAAAGGCGGACAAGTCGTTGCCAAAGGCACACCAGAACAAGTCGCTAAGGATAAAAAGAGTTATACCGCTCAGTTTTTGAAGAAAGAATTGAGTTAGGAATTGGGCTGCTTGTTTTTGGATGGTTGTATCGCTTCTCGATACAATTTACTGTTAAATGATTAATAGCGTATTTAATAGTATTGTTAACTCATAAGGCTTAGATTTTGTTTTATTTATAAATAATTCTTACTTTAGAACAACTAACAAATAAAATCAAAAATCATGAAAGGTATTCTTTGGCTTGTAGCGGTAATTTGTATAATTGCATGGTTATTAGGTATGCTAGATATTATTCCTGGTATTGGGACTAGTAGCCTTATACACATTCTCCTTGTTATTGCTGTAATTGTTATTTTGTATAATATTATTTCAGGAAGACGACCACTATAGAGAGATTATAGTTGAGAAATTATATTAAGCGTTCAGTTTATAAAATAACTGTACGCTTATTTTTTGCTTATAACAGATGATATTACACAATTTGCTTTAAATTTGCTCGACCTCAAATGAAATTTTATATAAAACATGAGAATAGAACAAAAACATAAAGGCTGGAACGAAATAAAGACCAACGATTCTTGGGCTATATTCAAAATAATGGGCGAGTTTGTCAGTGGTTACGAAAAGTTGAGCAAAATTGGACCATGTGTGTCTATATTTGGTTCTGCACGTACTAAACCAGACCATAAATATTACAAACTAGCTGAAGAAGTAGCCAATAAAATAGTAGATCATGGATATGGAGTAATTACTGGTGGAGGCCCAGGAATTATGGAAGCTGGTAATAAAGGAGCACACATTGCAGGCGGAACTTCTGTTGGCCTTAATATTGATTTACCTTTTGAGCAACACGATAACCCATACATTGACAATGATAAAAGTCTTGATTTTGATTATTTTTTCGTTAGAAAAGTAATGTTTGTAAAATACTCTCAAGGCTTTGTAGTAATGCCAGGCGGCTTTGGGACACTCGATGAACTCTTTGAAGCTATTACCTTGATACAGACCCATAAAATAGAATCTTTTCCTATTATTCTAGTGGGAACCGAATTTTGGGGTGGCTTAATGGATTGGGTAAAGAAAACATTAATTGATGCCAAAAATATCAGTGCTGAGGATTTAGACCTTATCCATCTGGTTGATTCTGCTGATGAAGTTATTGATATTCTAAATAGTTTCTACAAAGAATACAACTTAAGCCCTAATTTCTAATTAATTTATCGGATATTTCAAGCCTATGAAAAAGAACCTTATTTTCAGATTGGTAGTCGTTGGTTTATTTTTTACTTTAAACTGTAAAGCACAATCAACATTTAAGGTAATGTTTTATAATCTCCTAAACTATCCTTTAGAAGATGCTGTTGCCGACAGGGAGGATGATTTGGAATATATTTTATTGGATTACCAACCCGATTTGTTTCTGGTTTGTGAGCTTAACAATATCACAGGTGCCAATAATATTCTAAACATCACCAAAACGGCTATTAGCCCTAACTTTGAAATGGCAACTTATGTGTCTAACACCTCAGATGATGACTTTGGTGACCAAAACGATCTTCAAAATTTGTTGTACTATGACACCAGTAAGTTTAATCTTGAAGAGGAAATAATTGTTCCAACGGGTTTAAGAGACTTTAATATATATAAGTTATTGCTGAATACTGTTAACCAAGAAACTGAGCCTGTTGAACTCTATGTTGTGGTTTGCCATTTAAAAGCCTCTAGTGGAACTGATAATGCCCAGAAGCGCTTTGAAATGACTCAAGAATTAAATGCCTACTTAAACACCTTACCTTCAAATACAAATGTTTTGCTTGGTGGAGACCTTAACCTTTACACAGGTTCAGAATCTGCTTTTCAAGAATTATTAGACAACAACAATAACATTCCTTTTGTAGATCCTGAAAACCGGGTTGGTAGCTGGCATAACAATAGCAGCTATGTAGATGTCTTTACACAATCTACACGTACACAAACCGGTATGGGAGGTACTACAGGAGGTTTTGATGACAGGTTTGATTTTATATTAACTTCACAAAACATGTTGGGTAACACAACCATTAACTATGTAAACGACTCTTATCAAGTTTATGGAAACAACGAAACAACCACTTGTAGAAATAGACGCATTAATTCTTCGGATTGTGATGGCCCATTGTTTTCTTTTGAAGTTAGAGATGCGTTACACAATTTTAGTGACCATCTGCCCGTTACAGTATCATTAGAAACCGATGCTTCTTTGCTTACAGTTGAGGAAAATTTGGTTTCTAATAAATTGCTTTTGAAAAAGACCTTAATTTCTGGTGAGTTGATTATTTATGTAGACACACCACAACTTTTTAATCGAGATTTAATAATCTATAACAGTATTGGTCAAAACGTAAAAACATTCACGACCAATTCTAGTTACAGACAAGCTTTTAATGTTTCGAACTTAAATTCTGGGCTTTATTTCTTAGCAGTACCAAATTCAAATTTAAATCCTGTAAAATTCGTAATTGCTAATTGATTAGAGCTTTATTCATATTTGTTTTTTCCCTTGCCTTCTGTGCCACACTATCTTCCCAAAACAAAATGGATATTGAAGCACGTGTAGATGTTAAAACGAAATCTATAGCTATTTCACAGACTATTACGTATCAAAACAATTCAGACACTGTATGGAATGAGATTTATTTGAACGATTGGAACAACGCCTACTCCACCAAAACAACTCCTTTAGCTAAGCGTTTTGAAGAAGAATTTAGCACTAGGTTTCATTTAGCAAAAGATAGAGAGCGTGGTTTTACAACTATTACCAAAATGGAAGACAATGCATCCCAAAGGTTGGATTATAACTATTTAGACAATCACCCAGATGTTTTAAAAATAACTTTAAAGAATCCTATTGATCCAGGAGCTTCATATACTTTAAAATTAGAGTACACTATTGTTCTACCTAGCGCCACATTTACAGATTATGGATTTACCGACACTAAAAATTTCAACCTTAAACACTGGTATATTACACCAGCGGTTTACGATGGAAAATGGCAGTATTATAGCAATAAAAATCTTAATGACCTTTACGTTCCTAAATCAGATATTACACTGAGTATCACTCACCCTTTAAATTACAGGGCTACTTCTGAGCTAGATCTTTATAACCAAGTATCCAATGTTGGAAATAATACTTTAACAACCATTCTTGTAGGTAATGATAGAGTTGACACGTTCTTGTCATTGAATAGGTTTCCTCGATATCGTTTTATTCAAACAGAAGATTTTATTGTACAGTCAGATTTAAATGAAAAAGGTTTAAAGGAGCCAGAAAAAGCTATTCTAATTGATAAAATCACTAATTTCATTACTGATAATCTTGGTGAATATCCGCACAGACAAATGCTGGTAACCCAATTAGATTACAACAAAAATCCGCTATATGGTTTAAATCAATTACCTGATTTCCTTAGACCCTTTCCTAGCCAGTTTCAGTTTGAATTAAAATTATTAAAAACCGCTCTCAAAAAGTATCTAGACAATACATTGCTGCTTAACCCAAGAAAAGAACATTGGCTCAGTGAAGGCATACAGATTTATCTTTTAATGAAATATGCGGATGAATATTATCCTGGAGTAAAACTTTTGGGCACATTGGCAGATGTTTGGGGTATAAGAGCATTTCACGCTGCAGATTTAGAATTTAACTATCAGTACTTTCTCTACTCTATGGAGATAGCACGTAAAAATTTAGATCAACCACTAACCACATCGTTAGATTCCTTAACAAAGTTTAATGCTAACATTGCTGGTAAATATAAAGCTGGTCTTGGTTTAAATTACCTAGGGGATTTTGCTGAAGATGTTGACATGGACCAAATACTATCAACATTTGTAAAAAGAAATAAACTTAAGAATGTTTCTATAACTGATTTTGAAACTTATATAAAGGCTAAAACAGATAAAGATATTGATTGGTTCTTTACGGATTATGTTGGCACAAGACACAAAATTGATTTTAAAATTAAATCGGTTAAAACAACAGAAGATTCTATAAACGTTACCATTAAAAACAAACGAAATAACAGTATGCCCATATCACTTTTTAAAGTGAATAATGATACCGTTATAGATAAACTTTGGATAGAAAATATTAAGCAATCAAAAACCGTTACCATATCTAAGGACAACGCAGACAAATTAGTGTTGGATTTTGATAACACCATCCCAGAATTTAATCAACGAGACAACTATAGAGCTGTAAATGGTTCTTTCTTTAATAATAAACCTTTACAATTCCGGTTATTTAAAGATATTGAAGATCCGTATTACAATCAGATTTTTCTGATGCCTTTAGTTGAATTCAATAATATCTATGATGGTTTAACCTTAGGTACCAAAGTTTATAATAAAACTATTTTAAGAAAGCGCTTAAATTATAAGTTTTCACCACAATATGCCACACGTTCTAAATCATTTACTGGTGGATTTAGTGTTTTTTATACACACAACCTAGATAAGAAAAATCTTTACGATATAGGTTATGGCCTATCTACAGCCTACCAGTCGTTTGCTGAGGACGCTTATTTTACAAGAATAAGACCTTCAATTTCCTTTAGTTTTAGGGACAATGACGATTTAAGATCGAATAAAGTTGAGAGTATATCTGCAAGGTATGTAAGTATTGAACGTGATGTTGGCCCTGACGCTACAGTTGTGGTGGATGAACCAGATTACGGAGTATTCAACCTAAGATATACAAGTTCAAATCCTGGCATTATAAATTATTCAAGGTTTGCCACAGACTTTCAATACGCTGATAAATTCAGTAAGCTATCACTGAATTATGAATTCAGGAAATTAACAAAAAGTAATCGTAATATCAATTTCAGGATTTTTGCCGGAATCTTTCTAGATAACGACACCAATCCAGATTCTGATTTTTTCAGTTTTGCTTTAGACAGACCAACAGATTATCTGTTTGACCTAAACTATTTAGGTCGCTCAGAAGCAGAGGGTTTATTTAGCCAACAAATTATTATTGCAGAAGGTGGTTTTAAATCGCAATTAGAAACCGAATTCGCTAATCAATGGATTACCACCGCAAACGTAAGCACCTCTATCTGGAGATATATTCAGGCCTATGGTGATATTGGTTTCATAAAAAATAAATATAGCAATGCCAAGTTTGTTTACGACTCTGGTATTCGTTTAAATTTAGTAGAAGATTACTTCGAGCTTTATTTCCCTGTATATTCTAATTTGGGTTGGGAAATAGCACAACCAGACTACGCACAAAGTATTAGATTTATCATTTCTGTAGACCCTCAGGTTTTACTTGGCTTGTTTAGACGCAAGTGGTATTGATAAATTCTTACTGAAAAGTTAAATCAACAAATTAATTTAAATAATTATCTGTTTTTCTGTTGGATTACTAAGAATAATTCAATATTATAACATTTCATCCTATTGCAAAACACACCAAAGTTGAGTAATTTTGCAAGACTTAAATATGACCACTATGAAGGCAAATCACGATACAAAAACAGAAATAACATTTGAAGATTTTAAATCAGAAGTTTTAAAAGATTATAAGCTTGCAGTTACAAGTAGAGAATGTAGTTTGTTGGGTCGTAGAGAAGTCTTAACCGGAAAAGCAAAATTCGGGATTTTTGGTGATGGTAAAGAGGTGCCACAAATTGCTTGGGCCAAAGCTTTTAAAAACGGAGATTTTAGATCGGGTTACTACAGAGATCAAACCTTTATGATGGCTATTGGCAAACTAACAATAGAACAGTTTTTTGCAGGATTATATGGCAATACAGAATTAAAAGACGAACCAATGTCTGCTGGTCGCCAAATGGGAGGTCATTTTGCTACACAAAGTTTAGATGAAAACGGTAATTGGAAAAACCTAACCGAACAGAAAAACAGTAGCGCAGATATTTCACCCACTGCAGGGCAAATGCCAAGACTCTTGGGTTTGGCGCAAGCCTCTAAAATATATAGAAATGTAGATGGTATAGACACTACAAATTTTTCAAAAAAAGGTAACGAAATTGCTTGGGGAACTATTGGTAACGCCAGTACAAGTGAAGGACTGTTTTTTGAAACCATAAATGCAGCTGGTGTTTTACAGGTTCCTATGGTAATTAGTATTTGGGATGACGAGTATGGCATTTCAGTACATGCCAGGCACCAAACCACAAAAGAAAATATATCTGAAATTTTAAAAGGTTTTCAAAGAGATGAAGAAAACCAAGGCTATGAAATATTTAGAGTAAATGGCTGGAACTATCCTGAACTGATTGATACCTACCAACGTGCTGCAAAGATCTCTCGAAATGAGCATGTCCCAGTGATGATTCACGTACAAGAATTAACTCAACCGCAAGGTCACTCAACATCTGGCTCGCATGAACGATATAAAGATGAAGCGCGTTTAGCGTGGGAAAAAGAATATGATTGTAATGTTCAAATGCGTCTGTGGATGATTGAGAACAATATAGCTACTGATGATGAGTTAAAAACTTTAGAAAAAAATATTAAAAAAGACGTTAGAGATGGTAAAAAAGCAGCTTGGTCTGCTTTCATAAATCCAGTAAAATCTGAACATAAAGAAATTATTGCTCTGTTAGAAAAGGTTGCTTCATCTAGTAACAACCGTGTTTTTATCACCAAGTTAAAAAATGATTTAGAATCTATTAAAGAGCCTTTACGTAAAGATTTATTATCTACTGCTCGTAAGGCATTACGTTACCTTGTATCTGAAACTTCAGCTGAAAAAACCCAACTTCAAAATTGGATTAATAATTATATTGAAGCTGTACAACCAAAGTATAGTTCTCATCTATACAGTCACTCAGAAAACAAAGTTACGAACCAAACAGAAGTATTACCAACTTACAGCTCAGATGCTGAAAAGGTAGATGGTAGAGTTGTTTTGAGAGATAATTTTGAAGCTATTTTTTCAAAATATCCTGAAGCATTAGTGTTTGGAGAAGATGCTGGCCATATTGGTGATGTTAATCAAGGACTTGAAGGTTTACAAGAAAAATTTGGAGCCTTGAGAGTTGCCGACACTGGTATCAGGGAGGCTACTATTTTAGGTCAAGGTATAGGCATGGCTATGCGTGGTTTACGTCCTATTGCAGAGATTCAATATTTAGATTATATTCTATATGCACTTCAAATTATGAGTGATGATTTGGCTACGCTCCAATACAGAACTAGAGGAAGACAAAAATCACCGTTAATTATTAGAACTCGTGGACACCGATTAGAAGGCATATGGCATTCTGGTTCACAAATGGGAGGTGTACTTAACCTTATTAGAGGTATCCATGTTTTGGTACCAAGAAACATGACCAAAGCGGCAGGATTTTACAATACCCTTTTGGAAAGTGACGAACCTGCATTAATAGTTGAGTGTTTAAATGGTTATCGCCTAAAAGAAAAAATGCCAAATAATATTGGTGAATTTAAAACCCCTTTAGGTGTCGTAGAAACCATTAAAGAAGGAACTGATATAACTTTGGTTTCCTACGGTTCAACATTACGCTTGGTAGAACAAGCCGCAAAAGAACTTTTAGAAGTTGGAATTGATGCCGAAATCATTGATATACAATCCCTTTTACCATTTGACTTAAATCAAGATATTGTAAAAAGCATCGCTAAAACCAATAGACTTATGATTATAGATGAGGATGTAAAAGGTGGAGCTTCAGCATATATTTTAGATCAGATTTTAAATGAACAAAATGCTTACATGTATTTAGACAGTCAGCCAAAGACGTTAGCTGCAAAACCACACCGACCAGCATACGGAACTGATGGTGATTATTTCTCAAAACCTTCAGCTGAAGATATTTTTGAAATGGTTTACGGAATTATGCATGAAATGAGTCCTGCTGATTACCCTAAACTGAGATAATCGTAACACTTATTTTAATTCAAAAAACCATCGTCTAACCGATGGTTTTTTTATATTTATATCAAACCAAAAGTGTATGCTTACAAAATCTGATAAATCCATACTTAGAGCTACCATATTTAGGCATCTAGATGGCATAGCTACAGCAACTTCAGCTTTTTCTTTACATAAAAAAGGGATTTTAGACTATATTTTAAAACATGAAACAGTTGAGCTACACAATCTATCAAAAATCTTCAGCGCTAATGAGGGTTACTTAAATGTAGCATTACGTGTATTATGTTCTCAAGGTTGGTTAAATCAGCATTTAGATAATAAGGCTAATTCAGTTACATATAAAACCAACAAAAAAAGTGAAAAGGCATTTTCTCTTGTAAACCTTTATGAAGAAGGCGTTAGACTTTTAAAATATTCAGATCAGTTTGCAACTGAAAAAATTATAAGTACAGATGCTTTTATTGTTTTAGAACGGATTTTTAAAACCTTTGAAAACAAATATGGGTTAGATATTTCTGATGAAAACTCAATAGAATTTCAAATACTAAAACATATTGAAGGTGTTATTGCTGCACCAATTATAGTACTCTTGGGTGTCAACGGTTTATTTCATAAATATTTTATGGAAGCTTCTTTTACGGCAGAAGAATATCATAAAAATCCCGAAAGCTTTAAAAAGATTTTAGATTTTTTGGCACATTTAGGTTGGTTTACAAAAAGAAAAAACACTTATCAGTTTACGGATGAAGGATTGTTTTTTGCTAAGCGTGCTAGTGCATACGGAGTAACAGTTTCATATATACCCACTTTTTTACAGTTAGACGAACTGATTTTTGGTAATCCTTTAATTTTAAAAACTGATTCGCCAGAACAAACTGAAAAACATGTCCATCGAGAAATGAATGTTTGGGGAAGTGGTGGCGCACATGCTACCTATTTTAAGGTTATTGATGAAGTGATTATTGACCTATTTAACAAGCCAATAGATGAGCAACCAAAAGGGATTTTAGATATGGGTTGTGGCAACGGAGCGTTTATTGAACACATTTTTAATGTGATTGAGAAACAAACCTTACGCGGAAAGTTATTAGACGACCATCCCTTGTTTTTGGTTGGAGCAGATTTTAACAAAGCTGCATTACATGTTACACGAGCCAATCTTATAAAAGCAGATATATGGGCAAAAGTAATTTGGGGAGATATTGGCAACCCTGATTTATTGGCTGCAGATTTAAAGGAAGATTACAACATTGCGCTTCATGATTTACTAAACGTCCGAACGTTTTTAGATCATAACAGAATTTGGGAAGCGCCAAAAAAAGAATATGATTTCGTAAGCTCTTCTTCAGGTGCTTATGCTTCAAAAGGAAAAAGATTAGCAAACAATCATGTTGAAGCCTCCCTTTTAGAACATTTGGAAAAATGGAAACCTTATGTTGAAAAATTTGGGCTGCTCATCATAGAGCTACACACCATAAACCCAACATTAACAGCTAAAAATATTGGTAAAACAGCAGCCACAGCTTACGATGCTACGCATGGTTATAGCGACCAATACATTGTTGAGATAGATGTATTTAAGTCAATGGCAAAAAAGGCAGGCTTACAGCCTGTTGAAAAACACTTCGCGAGGTTTCCTGATAACGAATTAGCTACGGTAAGTATTAATCTTTTAAAAGGAAAACGCTAATTCATATGAAAATTGAATCTATAGTTGCTATTAAAAAAGAGTTAAAACACCATTCTAAAGAAGACCTATTGGAGTTATGCTTGCGCTTGGGTAAGTTTAAAAAAGAAAACAAAGCACTACTCACCTATTTGTTGTTTGAAGCTCACGATGAAGATAGCTACATTGCAAGTGTAAAATCTACTTTAGATGAGATGTTTGAGGGTATAAATACGGATAGTTATTTTTATATGAAAAAAACCATTCGTAAAATTCTGAGACAAATAAGAACATACAGTCGCTATTCCTTAAAAAAATCGACCGAAATAGAACTCCTCCTTTACTTTTGCGAACGGTTAAATGATATTAAACCTTCTATACACAGAAACAAAACACTCAGTAATTTATACGAGCGACAAATCATTTCAATTAAAAAGAAAATCAGTGCAATGCATGAAGATTTGCAGTACGATTATAATTTAAAATTAGAGGAATTGAATGGTTAATTTAACCATTTGAATATATTAAAAACCCAAAAGATAACTACTGTTTTTTTGCTTTTCTACTACCTTCGTACATTTCGTACTTCACCAATCGTGCTTCAAGTTTAGCATTGAATACCTTTATTTTTCGAGAAGGACGTAATCCCACAAACTTTAAAGCCTCTAGATTGGATGTCACTAACCACGCATTTGTATTTGGATAACCATGTTTTAATGTAGAGCCAATATTTCCATAAAATTCTTCGACATTTAAATTCTCTAAACGCTCACCATAAGGCGGATTGAAAACCATATGCAATTTATCCTCACCAGCTTTTTGAGTTTTAAAAAAATCTTCATGTTGAATATGGATAAACTCATCTAAATGTGCATTTTTAATATTTTTTTTTGCTTTTGCCACAGCAGACGGAGATTTATCATAACCCAGAATTTTGTAATGAAAATCACGGGTTTTTTTCAAAAGGGATTCTTCTATTTTTTCAAATAAATCCACATCCCAATCGCTCCATCTTTCAAAAGCAAATTCCTTTCGCATCAAATTTGGTGGAATATTGCATGCTATCATTGCAGCTTCGGCTAAAATTGTACCACTACCACACATCGGATCCATAAAATCCGTTTGTCCATCCCATCCGCTCATCATAATTAAACCAGCAGCTAAAACTTCATTTATGGGAGCAATATTAGTTGCGGTTTTATAACCACGCCTATGCAAAGATTCGCCTGAAGTATCTAGCGAAATAGTACAACGTTGACGATCTATATGTACATTTATTTTTAAATCTGGAAAACGTAAATCAACGTCTGGTCTAGTTCCATCGTTTTCTCTAAAACGATCTACAATGGCATCCTTAGTCTTTAACGCTGTGTACTGTGAGTGGGTAAATACACTGTGGTTTACAGTTGCGTCCACAGCCAATGACCCTGTAGGTTTAAGATAGTTTTCCCATTTAATATTCTTTACGTTTTTATATAGATCTTCTTCTCTGGCAACTCTAAAAGATTTAATTGGCTTTAAGATTTTTATTGCCGTCCTAATACCAAGGTTAGCTTTATACATAAAGCCCTTGTCTCCGACAAAACTTACGTTTCGTACACCTTTTTCAACATCCATTGCACCAAGTTGTGTCAATTCCTTTGCTAAAACATCTTCAAAGCCAAATAGAGTTTTGGCTACCATCTTAAAATTATCGTCCATAAATTAAATAAAAGTTCTCAAAGTTAACTGAGAGAGAAACATTTGTAATAGGCATATTATTTTTATAGGCCTTATAATCTTCAAATCTCGCTTAGCGAGCAAATAGATTACAAAAATACAGTATTTTTGCCAAGTCGAAGGACAATATATACTATGACTCAACAAACCAAACAGTGGTACGCATCGTGGTTTGACACTCCGTACTACCACATACTTTACAAAGACAGAGATTATTCTGAAGCACAAGTGTTTATGGATAATCTTACCAATTATTTAAACATACCAGAGCACGGTAAAATACTCGATTTAGCCTGTGGAAAAGGTAGGCATTCGGTATATCTAAACTCTTTAGGTTTTAATGTAACTGGTGTAGATTTATCTGAACAGAGCATTGCACATGCCAAACAATACGAAAACGAAACCTTGAAGTTTGACGTGCATGATATGACAAAACCTTACCCAAAAAAGTTTGATGCAGTTTTCAACCTATTTACCAGTTTTGGTTATTTTGATTCTGATGACTGTAACCTAAAAACAATTAAGGCAATACAAACAGAACTAAACGAATTTGGGTTTGGTGTCATAGACTTTATGAATGTCAATTATGTCATTGAAAACTTAGTGGCTGAAAATGTAAAGACAGTTCAAGGTATAGACTTCCATCAAAAACGAAAAGTTGAAAATGGCTATATTATCAAAGACATCAATTTTGAAATTGAAGGAGAACATTTTGAATTTCAAGAACGGGTAAAAGCTTTGACTTTAAAAGATTTTGAAATTTTGTTTGAAAAAGCAGGAGTCTATTTGTTAGATGTATTTGGAGATTATAAATTACGGAAATTCGATACAAAACATTCTGAACGTTTGATATTGATTTTTAAGTAAATTGAACGCATGAATAACTATTTATTTCCCATATATGCTATAATTATTGGTATTGCCATTGCCTATATCACAAAAAAACAAAAATCCCAATATTCAAAACTACTGTTGTCTTTTAGTGGTGCTTTTTTATTAGCATTAACTTTGTTTGATTTACTGCCTGAGGTGTATGAGCACTTAGAAGCTAAAAAAAGTGGTGTTTATATAATGGCTGGTATTTTGCTTCAAATTATTTTAGAATTTTTCTCAAAAGGAGCTGAACATGGCCACGTGCACATTAGCAAGGAAAACACACATTTTCCTTGGTTACTCTTTGTAAGCTTATGTATCCATAGCTTTTTAGAGGGATTTCCAATTCATCAGCATAACGATATGGTTTATGGTGTTTTAATTCATAAAATCCCTATTGCAGCTTTAATTACAGCATTTTTATTACAATCTAATTATGGGAAGGTAAAAATCTTCGGATTTTTACTAGTTTTTGGTTTAATGACTCCTCTTGGTACATATATATCCAATAACAATCTTTTCATTGCAGATTATATTGATGTAATAAACGCACTTGTAATAGGCATATTTTTACATATTTCCACTACTATATTGTTTGAAGCTGGTGAAGGCCATAAATTTAATTTATCTAAATTAGTAGCAATTTGCTTAGGAGTTATAATTGCTTATTATATTTAATATGTTTTCTAAAGAAGAATCAAGACAATTACGCCAAGAATTTTGGACTAGTTTCGGAAAGTCTTTTCCAAGAAAATGGATTCTGTATGATACTAAGATAAAAGGATTCTCTTTTAAGTTTCATTTTGATACAAAATCTGCTTTAGTAGCTCTAGATCTCGAAGATGATTTAGAAAATCGTATCAATTCTTGGGAAAAATTAGTAGCTTTAAAAAGTATTTTAAAAAGCGAATACCTACCAAATGCCATTTATGAAGAAGAATACTTTTTGGAAAATGGTAAAGAAATCTCCCGAATCTATGTACCATTAATGCAAAAAGTTTCTATTCACAATAAAAACACATGGCGAGATGTTATGGAGTTTTTTAACAAAAAGATGAGCAAATTTGAAGCTTTTTTTTATGAGTATGAAGACATGATTAGACCATAGGTCTTAAAAAAACAACTGTAAATGAAACTTAAAATTAAAGCAGCTTTACAAATTCAAAAATCAAAAGAAGAAATTTTTGAAAGTTTAGTAAACCCTCAAAAAATGTATCATTTTTTATTTCTGAAAGCACAGGAAGACTTGAAGAAGGAAAAGAAATAATTTGGAAGTGGCCCGAATTCCCAGAGCATAAAAGCATAATTAACAATATTAAAATTGAGCCAAATAAACTAGTCTCATTTGTTTGGGATGCAGATACAACGGTTACAATTCGTTTAGATGAACAAGCAGATAAGTCAGTAGTTGTAAGAATTACGGAAGAAGAAAAAGAACTTAACGAAACCAATTTAAAATGGTTTGGCAACAATACAGAGGGTTGGGCAAATTTTTTGGCTTGCATGAAGGCTTATCTTGAGCATGGCATAAATCTTCGTTTAGGAGCTTTTGAATTTATGCGGAATCAATCAATTACCTGAAAATCCCTAAACAAGCTAATAAGACATTGCCATAAATTAAATTTTGAAAAATGCCTACTTCAAAACAGCTAGCAAAACATTTACATCAAGTTTATTTTGGCGGAAACTGGACAGCTGTTAACTTCAAAGATTCTGTTTCGGGTATCTCATTAGAAACCGCAACTTATAAAATTGAAGGATGCAATTCAATTTTAGCACTCACCTATCATATCCATTATTTTATAAAAGGCGTTACCTCTGTGTTTGAAGGTGGTGAACTGTTAATAAGGGATAAGTTTAGTTACGATTTTCCTGCATTGAAATCACAGAAAGAATGGGAATCCTTTCTTAATACACTTTGGAATGAAGCCGAGTATTTTATTAAACTTGTTTCCCAGTTTCCAGACGAAAAACTAAATGACAATTTTGTGAATAAGAAATATGGGACTTATGTGAGCAATATTTTAGGATTGATAGAACATACCCATTATCATTTGGGACAGATTGTTATTTTGAAGAAGATGATTGGTTCAAAAAAATCTTCAAACTAAATCACATGCCAAAAAATCATAAAAAAATGGCAAATAGCACCACCTAAAACAAATAAATGCCAAATGACGTGGTTATAAGGAATACGCTCAAATACATAAAATATAATACCAATTGTATAAAAAGCACCTCCTGATATTAACCAAAAGATACCATCAGAGCCTATGGCATTTGTTACATTAGCATAATCGAAAACAATTAGCCAACCCATAACGAGGTATAAAAGCGTAGAAAATATTTCAAATCTTCCAGTAAAAAAAAGTTTTAAAATCAAACCAAAGGCAGCGATTCCCCAAACTGTCCAAAATAGTTCCCAACCCAAGCTATCCCTTAAGGCAATTAGTAGAACAGGAGTGTAAGTTCCGGCTATTAACAGATAAATACTTATATGGTCAACTATTCTAAAATAATGTCTACGCTTCTCCCCTTTTACACTGTGGTAAAATGTTGAAGCTAAAAACAAAACTATAATTGAAATTCCATACACTATTACGCTAAAAAGACTCCAAGGTTTTGTTGCATCCGAAAATACAATGAGTAAAACCAGTGCTGCAATCCCTAAAACCGCACCAATGCCATGTGTTAAGGAGTTAAGTTGCTCTTCGAGCTTGGTTTGAACTCTCATTTAGCTTTTTGATTTATTGGGAACAGACCATTTTGCTACACAAGCATAAAAATCTATATCAAAAGCAGGTTTTTGCCTATCAATCTTCCGGTCTTGAAATGCACGTTGTAAAATATCTTCTATGAGATAATCTTCTTCAACTTCAATCGGATTAAATTCTTCTTTCAAGGAAATACTAAAAAGACTCGCTGTACTATTAAACCAAAAGGCACGCCAGCCGCTTCTCAGTTCTTTAATTAAATTGAATGTGGTTTTTCCGGTTTGTCTGTGAATGAGTTTTACTAAAATCTGTCCTTCGGTCTTTGTCAATTTCTTTAATTCTTCAGAAAATTCATCTTCAATATATTTTTGGATTACTTTAGAATATCGTCGTTTATCTCGCTTACGCTCCAAGGTTGCCAAACGCTTTTGTAATGTTTCTAACCGCTCCGCAGCTAGTTTTGCATATGGATAAACCTTAAGTGTTTTTCGTCTTAAAATAATATAGCGGATACGTGCTTCCCTATCTTTAAATTTTAAATTGGGCAATACAAGTACTTCATCTAAATCAATGGTCATTCTTGGTATGGAGTCTCCCTCAATGATTATATATTCGGTAGCTGTGGAATCTTGCTCAACAGGATCTTCTTGTGCCGAAATAGCCAAGGTAAAGAAGAATATGATACAGGTTAAATATCTCATGTTTACTTTACTTCCAAAACCGTTCCAAACTATAGGTTTTGTCAGTTTCAAAATTAACAATTATTAGAGCCTATAACCTTAAAATCGTATTAATATTATTATTTTAGGGGCAAAATATAAAAGAATGGCAAAAAAAGAATTATTGAACAAAAAGTCAATGGACTTTTTAGAAAAATATTTAAATAATGCATCACCAACAGGTTATGAATGGGAAGGGCAAAAAATTTGGATGGACTATCTAAAACCTTATGCAGATGAATTTATAACCGATACTTATGGTACTGCTGTTGCAGTAATTAACCCAAAAGCTGAGTTTAAAGTAGTTATTGAAGGGCATGCGGATGAGATTTCTTGGTATGTGAATTACATTTCAGATAACGGATTGCTTTATGTAGTTAGAAACGGAGGAAGTGACCACCAAATAGCGCCAAGTAAAGTGGTGAATATCCACACTAAAGATGGCATTGTAAAAGGGGTTTTTGGTTGGCCTGCAATACACACCAGAAACAAATCGAAAGAAGATGCTCCAAAACCAGATAATATTTGCATAGATATTGGTGCAAAAGACAAAGCTGAAGTTGAGGAAATGGGAGTACACGTAGGTTGTGTAATTACTTATCCTGATGAATTTCATATCTTGAATAAAGATAAATTTGTGTGCAGAGCATTAGATAACCGTATGGGAGGTTTTATGATTGCTGAGGTAGCACGTTTATTAAAAGAAAACAAGAAAGAGCTACCATTTGGTTTATACATTACCAATTCCGTACAAGAAGAAATTGGTTTAAGAGGTGCACAAATGATTACCGAAACCATTAAACCAAATGTTGCAATTGTTACTGATGTAACTCACGATACAACAACTCCTATGATTGACCAAAAGAAACAAGGTCATGCAGAAATAGGAAAAGGTCCTGTGGTAGCCTACGCACCTGCAGTACAACAAAAATTACGTGATTTAATTACAGATACAGCCGATAAGAATAAAATACCTTTTCAACGTGCAGCTTTATCTAGAGCAACAGGTACCGATACAGATGCTTTTGCTTATAGCAATGGTGGTGTAGCTTCAGCATTGATATCCTTACCATTGCGCTATATGCATACAACGGTAGAAATGGTACATAAAGATGATGTTGAAAACGTAATTAAACTGATTTACGAAACTCTTCTAAAAATAAAGGACGGAGAAACTTTTAGTTATTTTGAATAATTAACTTTAGACCTTTCAGGTTTCAAAAACCTGAAAGGTCTTTTTGTTTTATGGACGAATACATAGACATTGTAGATGAATTAGGAAACCCAACCGGCAAAAGTGCCTTAAAATCAGAAGCTCATAAAAACGGTTGGTATCACAATACAATTCATGTTTGGCTCTATACTTTAAAAGGAGAAGTTTTATTACAGCAACGATCTCGTAAAAAGAAAATTCACCCTTTACTTTGGGATGTTTCTGCAGCAGGACATATAGACGCTGGTGAAACCATAATCAATGCAGCAGTAAGAGAAACAGAAGAAGAACTGGGACTTAAGTTAAGTAAAGATGATTTACTAAAAATTTGTACCGAACTCCATAAGACTTCCTATGCAGAAGGATCTATACAAGATAATGAATTTCATCATGTGTATATTGCCGAATTAAAAGTAAACTTTGATAAGTTAATTCCACAAAAAAATGAAGTTGAAGCTTTAAAACTCGTGACATTTTTAGAATTCAAAAATTTATTGGAAAATAGCGAAACCAATAAACACTTCATTGCAAGTAACAAACCCTATTATCAATTTGTGATGAATAGCATAAAAAACCAATTAGCTAAATGAGCTTAATCCTAATTGCCGTTGCACCAATTTTAGTAGTAATTCTGTATATCTATATTCAAGATAAATACGAAAAAGAACCGAATGGTTTATTACTTGTAAGTTTTCTACTTGGAGCTATTTTTAGCGTTATTCTTGTTTTCATTTTATACTTATTTACAGGGAGATGGATACCTGTAACAGATGAATACAGTATATGGCAACAGTTTGTACAAGCATTTTTTGTTGTAGCGTTGGCAGAAGAGTTTAGTAAATACATCATGGTAAAATATTTTGCCCAACCCAGAAAAGCATTTAATGAACCTTATGACGGAATTGTATATGCTGTAATGGTTTCTATGGGTTTTGCCTGTACAGAAAACATACTGTATGTGTTACAAGGTGGTTATACAACAGCAATATTAAGAGCTATTACAGCTGTACCTGCACATGCTATTTTTGGTATTTTAATGGGCTATTATATGGGAAAAGCAAAATTCTCAAATAACAGATTTATATTTAATATGTCAGGGCTTTTTCTCGCTGTACTTTTTCACGGAGCTTATGATTTCTTTTTGTTCATTAACTTTATTCCAGGCATTTCTATCGGAGCTTTTATTTCACTCATCGTTGGTGTATTACTTTCAAAAAAAGCAATTAGGAAACATCAAGAAAATTCAAGTTTCAAAACTTTGTAAAATCCTTAAATAAAACCTTATAAATTTCATATTTTGCATAGCATTTAGCAATTAGCTAATAAATATACAACAAACTAAAAATTTATGTACAAAATAAAAGTAAATGCTTCTAATGATTTTGAAATTTCAAAAGAACAGGCAGAAGCGTTAGATGCCGTTGAAAACTCAACGAATCACTTTCACATTTTACAAGATAATACATCGATTAAAGCTTCAATAATTCATTCCGATTTCAATAAAAAACTTTACAGTGTAAAAGTTAATAATAATATTTATGAAGTTGATATATACAATCAACTAGACCAGCAAATCGAAGCCTTAGGTTTTGAAATCGGAGCTTCTCAACAAGTCAGTGACATTAAAGCACCAATGCCTGGTTTAATTTTAGAAATAAATGTAACTGAAGGCCAAGAGGTAAAAGAAAATGATACCTTATTAATCCTTGAAGCTATGAAAATGGAAAATGCACTTACTTCTCCAAGAGATGGTGTCATAAAATCCATAGCCGTAAAACAAGGTGAAACAGTTGACAAAAATGCTCTTTTAATAGAGTTTGAATAATTAAAGCTTAGTTCCTTAAAGGTTTCTGAAATCTTCTTGTACAGGAACAAAAATATAATTTTACATGAAAAAAATACTAGTAGCCAACAGAGGAGAAATTGCAATTAGAGTAATGCGAACAGCAAAAAAAATGGGAATTAAAACCGTTGCTGTTTTTTCTGATGTAGATAGAAATTCACCTCACGTTAAATTTGCAGATGAAGCAGTTTGTATTGGTCCTGCTCCTTCTAATCAGTCTTACCTAAAAGGGGATAAAATTATAGAAGTTGCAAAATCATTGAATGTAGATGGCATACATCCAGGTTACGGATTCTTGAGTGAAAATGCTGATTTTGCAGAATTATGTGAAAAAAATGACATTGTTTTTATAGGGCCAAAATCTAAAGCCATACAGGTTATGGGAAGCAAGTTAGCCGCAAAAGATACGGTTAAGGCATATAATATCCCTATGGTTCCTGGAACTGACGAAGCTATAACTGATATTAAGGAAGCCAAAAAAATAGCTTCAGAAATCGGTTTTCCTATTTTAATTAAAGCCTCAGCTGGTGGAGGTGGAAAAGGAATGCGAATTGTTGAAAAAGAAGCTGAATTTGAGTCTCAAATGGATAGGGCTATCAGTGAAGCCAAATCAGCTTTTGGCGATGGCTCTGTTTTTATTGAAAAATATGTTGCCTCACCTCGCCATATCGAAATTCAAATTATGGCAGATATACATGGTAATTATTTGCACTTATTTGAACGTGAATGCTCAATACAACGTCGTCACCAAAAAGTAGTTGAGGAAGCTCCTTCTGCCGTATTGACTTCAGAATTAAGACAAAAAATGGGTGAAGCAGCTATCAATGTGGCAAAATCTTGTGATTATATTGGTGCTGGTACAGTTGAGTTTTTATTAGATGAAAACCATAATTTCTACTTCCTTGAAATGAATACCAGATTACAAGTAGAGCATCCTGTAACGGAATGGATTGCTGGTGTAGATTTAGTTGAGCTTCAAATTAAAGTAGCACGAGGAGAAAAGTTGAATATTAACCAAGAGGATTTAAAAATCAACGGCCATGCATTAGAATTACGTGTGTATGCAGAAGACCCGATGAACGATTTTTTACCAAGCGTTGGTAATTTAGAGGTTTATCAACTTCCAAAAGGAGAAAATATAAGAGTAGATAATGGTTTTGAAGAAGGGATGGATATTCCTATTTATTATGACCCTATGCTTTCAAAACTAATAACTTACGGAAAAACACGTGAAGAAGCTATTGAGCTAATGATAAAAGCCATAGACAATTATCACATAAAAGGTGTAGAAACCACTTTGTCTTTTGGGCGTTTTGTTTGTGAGCATGAAGCTTTTAGAACTGGTGATTTTGATACACACTTTGTGAAAAAATACTACTCACCTAGCCTATTGGAAAATCAGCATAAAATTGAAGCTGAACTCGCAGCTAAAATTGCATTAAAACAGTATTTAAAAGACCTGAAAATACTTAGAACACCGAATAATTAAAATTGTAATTCTGCCTGAGTTGCGGTTATTACGTTAATAAATTAGATTCTGAATTTTATTCAGAATGACAAAAATAAGAATAACATGGATTCCAAAATAAAAACACTAAACGAGAAACTTGAACAAACGAAACTAGGCGGTGGACAAGCAAGAATAGATAAGCAGCATCAAAAGAAAAAACTAACTGCAAGAGAACGTGTAACTTACCTTTTAGATGAAGGTTCTTTTGAGGAAATAGGTGCTCTTGTAACTCATAGAACTAAAGATTTTGGCATGGAAAACCAAAAGTTTTATGGTGATGGTGTAGTAACAGGTTATGGTACGGTTAATGGGAAACTTATCTATGTTTTTGCTCAAGACTTCACTGTTTTTGGAGGTTCATTATCTGAAACCCATGCTGAGAAAATCTGTAAGATTATGGATATGGCGTTAAATGTTGGAGCACCTATTGTTGGACTAAATGATTCTGGAGGAGCACGTATCCAAGAAGGAGTTAGATCATTGGGAGGCTATGCAGATATTTTTTATCGTAACGTGCAGTCCTCAGGAGTTATTCCACAGATTTCAGCTATTATGGGACCTTGTGCTGGTGGTGCGGTTTATTCACCTGCTATGACAGATTTTACACTGATGGTTCAAGATACCAGTTATATGTTTGTAACAGGTCCAAACGTAGTAAAAACAGTAACAAATGAAGAAATTACCAGTGAAGAATTAGGAGGTGCAAGTGTCCATTCGTCAAAATCTGGTGTGGCTCACAAAACAGCTACTAACGATGTAGAATGTTTGGAAGATATTAAACAACTTTTAAAATATTTACCACAAAGTAACAAGGATAAACCTGCTTCTCTAGATTATGAGTTGAGTGATGAAATAAGAGAAACTTTATCTGATATCGTTCCTGAAAGTTCTAACAAGCCCTATGATATGCATCAGGTTATTGAAGGTATAATTGATGAAAATTCATTTTATGAGATTCACAAAGACTATGCTGAAAATATAATCGTCGGTTTTGCACATTTAGGAGGTAAACCTATAGGAATTGTTGCCAATCAACCAATGTTTTTAGCAGGTGTATTAGATGTAGATAGCTCTAGAAAAGGAGCTCGTTTTGTTCGCTTCTGCGATGCTTTTAATATTCCATTATTAGTTTTAGAAGATGTACCAGGATTTTTACCAGGTACAGACCAAGAATGGAATGCAATTATTACTAACGGAGCAAAATTACTATATGCTTTTAGCGAAGCTACTGTACCTAGAGTTACTGTAATTACGAGGAAAGCTTATGGCGGAGCATATGATGTAATGAATTCTAAACACATAGGAGCTGACATGAATTTTGCATGGCCAAATGCCGAAATTGCAGTTATGGGAGCCAAAGGTGCTGCTGAAATTATTTTTAAGCGAGAAATCTCAAACGCTGAGGATAAAGAAGCTAAATGGAAAGAAAAGGAAGCTGAATATGCACAACTTTTTGCAAATCCTTATAGTGCTGCAGAACGTGGCTTTATTGATGAAGTTATTCTGCCAAAAAACACAAGACGAAAGTTGATAAAAGCGTTCAGTATGCTTGAAAACAAGGAAGTAATTAGGCCTCATCGTAAACATGGAAATATTCCTTTGTAAAGAAAATATTAAACCTTCGAAAAGATTATCAAATTTTAAAAACAGAGGATTCCCATTTAAATAATTAATATAAAATCTATTTCTATAAAAATACTGTACACTCTCACAACCAATAAGTTAAAATAAATGTTAATTCATTTATAATATTTACATTTGTATCAACCATGGTACACATATTGCACGTATATGCATGAATTTTAAAACTTATAACTTAATGAAATACATTTTTATAGCATTATCTTTCCTATTGGTCTTAAACTGCGAAGCCCAAACACCAAAACCAAAATTATTAGCAGATATCACTCAGAATGTCTCTAAACAGCAAGTTAAAGCAACGTTACCCATAACAACATCAGATACAATTTTCAAAATTTCAGATTTGAGGGATAATATTCTTCAAGATATCTTAATAGAAGAAGTTAACAAGGATAAATTATGGAAGAACTTAATCAATAATGAACATATGGCTATTGGTATAGTTGATCTAACAGATTTAGACAACATCAAATACGCTGGGATCAACGATAACAATATGATGTATGCTGCCAGTTTACCCAAAATAGCAGTTTTGTTAGCGTCTATGGATGCCCTTGAAAAGGGAGAATTGGAAGATTCTGAAGAAATTCAGAATGACATGAAATTAATGATTAGCAAATCTAACAACGCAGCTACAACCCGTATGATAAACCGTGTGGGATATGCAAAAATCGAAGAAGTATTAAGATCACCCCAACATGCGTTATATGATGAGGAAACTGGTGGTGGACTTTGGGTAGGCAAACGTTATGGCGGAGGTGGCGACACCAATAGAGAACCATTAAAAAATTTAAGTCACGCGGCCACAACCAACCAAGTATGTAGTTTCTATTATCAATTGGTTATGGGCAACCTCATTAATGATAAGCGTTCTAAAGAAATGCTTGAAATTATGAAAAACCCTGCATTACACCACAAATTTGTAAATACTTTGGATAAAATAGCTCCCAAAGCAGATATTTATAGAAAATCTGGGTCTTGGAGAAATTACCACTCTGATTCAGCTTTAGTTTGGGGTCCTAAACGTAGATATATTATAGTTGCACTAATAGATAATGGCTATGGTGAAAAAATTATACGAGATTTAGTGGTACCATTAGAAAAAGTCATGAAAAAAGTACGAACTTTGGAGAAGCAAGGTAAAGCATGAATCCAAATAAGTGATAAGACTATTTTTAAATAAAACCTTTGGAATAAGAGATGGTGAAATATACATCTCTTTTTTAATGCAAATTTATATCTTTTTAGTAATCACCGTTTTGTTGATTATTAAACCAATTATCAACGCATTATTTCTATCTGAATTAGGAGCAGAACAATTACCTTATGGTTACCTTTTAGTAGCGTTGATAGCTGTAATTACCACTTATTTCTATAATAAATGGGTGAAAAGATTTTCGTTTAAAAAAGTTACAAGTATTTCTCTTATTGTCTTTGCCCTAAGTTTTATTGTTTTAGCAATAATTATAGAAACCTCTAACTTAAGCCATTGGTTACTTTACTTCTACTATATCAGTGTTTCTCTTTTTGCTGTAATAACTACCTCTCAATTTTGGATTTTAGCCAATTTGGTATTTAACACAAGAGAAGCCAAGCGATTATTTGGTTTTATTGGTGCTGGTGCTATTGCAGGTGGTGTGTTTGGTGGTTATTTAACCAGTGTTATAGTATCGAGTTTTGGAAATGTTTCTGCCATAATAGTAGCTGCTATTCTGTTATTAACGTGTATTCCCATTCTTCATAAAATTTGGAGTTTAAGAATTAAAAAACTGAATATATATGTAAGAGCACAGCGAAAACATCAAGATAGCGCCATATCACAAGAACCAGCTTTAAAAATTATTTCAAAGTCAAAACACCTAACCTACTTAGCTTTAATTACAGGTTTGGGAGTGATTGTGGCAAAATTAGTAGATTTTCAGTTTAGCGATTTTGCTAATAGAGCCATACCTGATCCCGACAATTTGGCATCATTCTTCGGTTTTTGGTTTTCAACATTTAATGTTATTGCCTTGTGCATTCAATTGTTTTTAACCAATAGAGTATTAAGTAAACTTGGTGTGTCCACTACTTTATTAATTCTACCTTTGGGTATTGCTTTAGGCAGTTTGTTGTTTTTAACTTTTCCTGAATTATGGGTTCTTGTTATTATAAAAGGTATTGACGGCAGTTTTAAACAGTCTATAAATAAAGCAGCTGTAGAATTGTCCATTATGCCAGTGCCTTTCAATATTAAAAATCAGGCAAAATCATTTATTGATGTTGCTGTTGATAGTTTTGCAACAGGATTGGCTGGATTGATGCTAATTTTACTGGTGCAACGTTTTGATTTACCTACATGGTATATAAGCATTATTATTTTGCTGCTAACTTTTGCTTGGATCATTCTCATTTACAAACTACGTGAAGCCTATTTTAATTCTTTTCGACTCAATATTCAACGAAATTTATCAGCTAAATCCACCGATAAAAAAAGCTTCAAAAAAGAAAAGACGGTAAATTACACTCGCCAAATATTACAATCGGACAATGAAGAAGACATTTTAGCTGTACTAAACAGGTTGAGTGTATATAAAATTAAGGCGCTAAAACCTGAAATTATTAATCTGTTGGACTTTCCCTCTAATAAAGTGAAAACGGAAACAATAAAACAACTCTATATTTATGACAAAGGTGCCGCACTAGAAAAAATTAAAACATTTATTTATTCTAATGATGATCAACTGGTACATACTACGTTGACCTATATTTTAGAACGATCCAATTTGTCTCAAAACGATTTTTTTTCGGAATATCTAGACCACAAAGACTCTTTAATTTCTAGTGCTGCCCTACTCTGTTTGGCCAAAGAAGTTACGGATAACCATAGTCTATCAAAAGGTTTTCAACTTGACCGAAGAATTAACGATAGGCTAAATGAATTAATGCTAAGTGACGATGTTACGCGACAAGTTGATATCGCTAAACTATTGTTGACTATTGCATATTCTAGAATGGAAAAACACTATTCTTATATCTCAGTTAATCTTCAAAATAAAAATCCCTACATCGTTAAATATGCTATAAAGGCAGCAGGTATAACGTCTAGCGAGCAATACAGTAAAATCTTACTAGAATTATTGTCTGATAGAACCTACCGGAAGACGGCTAAAAAAGCTTTAAAAAAATATGGGAGTAGTATTACAAACACAATTTTAAAGTTAGAAGATAATGAAGATTTAACCAATACTTCTAAGCGTCATATACCGTCATTAATTGGTTCTTTTAACAATCAAAAATCAATTAAGATTCTTTTGCGTTTTCTAAAAAGCAAGGACATAATTATTCGTTTTGAAGCATCAAAAGCCTTGAATAAATTAAAATCAAAAAACGAATCGCTTAACATCAGTAAAAGACGTTTAAAAAAAGAAATAATACGTGAATGTAAATACGGAAAGGAAACGTTAACAGCATTGGCCTCGTTAAGGGCTATTAATAATACTAACTCTAACCAAGAGCCTTCTGACAAAGAAATTGAATTGAAAATATCTAGAAATAGTATTATTACAGTATTAGAAGAGCAATTAGACATGAGCCTAAAAACCGTGTTTAAAGTTCTGGAATTACTTTATGACGAAGCAGACATAAAGGTGAGTTATTCTGGTTTAATAAGTGACGTTAAGGAAGCTCAAGTTAATGCTATGGAGTTTTTAGACAACTTACTACAGAGTCAAATTAAAACCCAAATATTGCCTTTAATTGAATATTACAACGTAGATAATAAAAACTTGGACAAGGATACCATGTTACAAGTTGACATTCTTTCTGAACGCTTATTGTTACAAACACTTATGAAGAACCGTGGCAAACGCATTAAACTTGAAGTTCTGCACTTATTACAAATACTAAAAGATACATCTTACACCTCCTTGGTGCATCAGTTTACCCTTCAGAAAAACAAGGAAGTTAAAGCTTTTGCTATTGAGACACTCACTATTTTAAAGCAAGTAAACTAGCATTATTTACGTTTAATTACCTGAATACTCATCATCTCTATAAGGTTCTTCCTTAACTTCTGGTTTTGTATTATCCATGGTAATTAAATCATCTATTTTACTTGCTAAATACATGTGAGCTCCAGCAGAATTTCGGTTTAAAACATTGGTCATTAAACATACAATATATTTCGTACCATCATCGTGTTCTACTGTAATAACCGAATTCATATAATTAAATACATTCCCTGCGTAAGCTTTGCAATCTGGATCTTTATTACGATCACATTTATAAAAACTACCCGATTTAAAGTAAACGGCTGCACTATCTAATCGTGGAGATTTAGCATATCTAATTCGCCTATCAGTAAGATACAATAAACGTTTCATCTCTAAGCTAGATTTTTCGTCTGTTACTTGTCCTTGTTCCAATTTAACTAAAAACTTCATTAATCCTTTTGGTGTGCCAATACTTCCTCCTTTACGACCTACAAATTTATTAGGTCCATGGGTGAACAAACCACCCAATCTCCATTCGTCTTCTGTAATACCAATCTTTCGTAAAGGTTCATTAACAACAGTATTTGCTAAATTAGTTAATGAGTCTCTTGGTGTTTCTTTAAAATAAGTTTCTGCTTGTTCTTCTGTTAGGTTAACGTAATCTGCTTCAAAAGCAGCCATTAACATTGCTTCTCTATACATAACACTTGCCGCACCATTGTTACTTACTGAAACCATATGGTCTAACCATTCGTATAAAGAAAATACATCACTTGCCACCACTTGGCGCTTCACCAATTTGTCTTTTTCTATATCGTAAATAGGTACTGTATGATGATCACCTGTTCCCCAATACCTTGAGGATACCTTAATATCTTTTAAATACATAACTCTATCTTCCCAAGAGTCTGGACAGATTTTTGCCAACTGATCAAAAACAGCATTTAACACGGCAATTTTTCCAACACTGCCTGGTTGATAGCCAGCATTTTCTCTGTAAGCAGCGTATTTCAAATCATCTGGATTTGTCATATCCATTACGGCAGCAGAATACTTACCCCTTGGAAATAATGAATTGATACGCTTAGCAAAATCTTCATCTTCTACTAAAATATCGTCAAGACTGTCTTTAACTGAAGTTAAATTCAGCTTTATATCTTCCATCTTTTTGTAGGCTCCGGCAGGAATTCTATTATACGGTACACTATCAGCCTGAAACTTTTGAATTTGGTAGAGACGCTTTATACCTGTTTTGGCATAACCGTCAATGGGATAAAACGTAAAACCAAACGATACAGCAATAGCAATTACAATTAAAATTTTCACGGTGTGTTTCATAACTTATAATTTAGCTGTACGGTTTATTTCTTTACTATTGTTAATCTTTGGTGCAATTGAAGCCAAATAATCAGAGCTTTTTGCTGTCTTATTTTCTACAAACGGTCTAATTTGAAAAAGCCACAGTTTATTATTTTCAAAACCAAACTCCACATCAAAAGCTTGGGTGCTCGATTCAGACCCCATTTTGTCTCTCACTTTTTTTGCAATCTCTCTAATATCTTTAATGTTGTTATCATTTAAAATGGGCTCATTAAAATAGGTATAATAATTTTTAGTTCCTCCTGTTTTAGGCAAACGAATATAATCTGGCTGTCTTGCTGGTGCAAGTAACATATTTGTTTTACTAGTTATTAAGCGGGTTTCGGCAGATTGCCCATCAACCGCACCACCTGCTCCTCTACTAAAAGCAACCGTGAGGTCATCTTCGTTACCAAAGTTTATTCCTTTGGTAATCATTACTCCAGAATAGTCCACATCCACACTTGGAATGATTAATATTGAAGGAAATACATTTTCTGGATTTGATAAATATTTTTGTCTCCATTTAAAGCTTCGCTCCGTATATGCCGAAGCCCAAACACGCTTAATGCCTTGAAGAATTTCATTTTCATCTTTAATATTGAAAAGGGTTAAATTGAGTCCTGCTCCTGTGAATTCCTTTAAATCTTCCATGTTGGTATCACTCCTTAAAAACACAGGTGCATTACCAATGTTTTTTCCAAAGACGGAAATAAACTGTCTTCTCAAATCATTTAAAAATTCATTTTGTAACGGCATATTAATTATTGACTTGTGTAGTGTATTTAAAGCCGAAAGTTGAAAATTCTCCACAGCAGACTCATTAGCACCATCTTTTTCCATTTCATTAGCTTTCTTAAAAGTGTCGTTTAAGTACTGCCAATAGGTTTTAGATTGGTTTGGCATTTCTTGGTCCATGTGAGTTCTAAAAATTCCGAATGGTATTACCAAACCTTCAACCACATTTTCTGGAAACATCTTTTTTAGTTCTCCCAAATTGGCTGCTTTAGGTCCGCAAAGTTTACCTGAATCCGAAGCATCGACATTACGCATATTTACCACATTGGTTTCGTTTAACTTAATCTGTTCTGTTGGTACTTCAATTATATTTTTATTGCGTTGTTTTTGGCTAAAAAGCTCTTTCTCAGTTGAAGTCATATCTTCTTCTTCTTTCAAGATTATGCTGCCTCTATTTGAAACGGCATAAAATACTTTTTTACCATTGTAAGATTTTAAAGATTTTAAGTTGTTATAAGTAAGAGCAGCATTTGGTATACCAAGATTACGCGCCAAAAGTTGAACGTGTGACACTAAATTACCCTCAGAAACTGTCATAATCCCAGCAACAGGTTTTAAATCTGCAGGTGGTCTTTCAAAAACATATATATTTTTGGGATTAACTTCCACCGCATCAGGGTTACCATCTACCACAACAAGTTCGCCAAGTGCGTAGCCAGGGTTTAATCCTCTAAAACTAGCGGTATTATCTACACCGACTACCTCATTTTTTAGGTTAGTTGCTTTTGCAAAAAAATGGCCTAAGTTACTTACCGTTTCTCCTAAATTAAGTGCAACACTACTTCTTACTTTATCATCTATAAATCCATAGGCCAACGGTTCAAATTCTGAATAGGTATTAATAATCTCTGTATAATTGGCTTTTACGGTTGCAGAACACCACTCAACTACACCACGGGAAATATTGAGAAATTCAGATAAATCCTGTACGTTTAGATCTTGTTTTGAAAAAATTTCGTTGAGTTGATTTTCAATCGCATTATATTCCCAATCTTCAATGAGCCCTGTTCCATCTGCAGCACATATCAAAGTCATTATTTTATGCAAGTTTTCTTGAAGATTATCTGGTTGCCATTCTTGTGTTTTGGTCAATAGAAAATGTTCTAGATCATTAGAAACATCGAGAATAATTAATCTATCCTTGGAAGACGAATATGACAAAACACTTTCCCTAATATCATTTAAGATTTCAGCAATATTTATAATAGTGACTTCAGGGGAAGTGTTGTTATTCATCATAACAAATTCCTCCATGCGCTTAGTTAACGTATTTTGGGAGGGAAGTTGATTGATTTGTTTTTCCAATTCACTAAAATCCAATGGAGCGTAATTAGTTTTCATGGTTTCTAATAACTCATCGAAATCTATTTTTAAATCATTGTTTAATTTTGAAAGATTATTAGAATAGAAACGTTCTACTTTATCAATATCAGTTACTTCTGGTTGGCCGTGGATTTTAATCCTTAAATCCATAAATGGCTCATATTCTTCTGAAATTAATTTGGATTGACTTCGCATTAACTGGGCAATATTTGAATCTCCATTATGTGGAATATCTTTTAAGGCTTGCCTTATGAGATAATAATTTTCCTCCAACAACGCATCATTTCTTAATATAGTTTCAAAAAAAGTAATTCCCCAAGCTTCTTCATCTTCAGATTGAATGGCGCCTCTGTAAAACTGACCTTTTTGCAAAATCCAACCATTATCTACACTTTGTAAATATTTATTTACCTGGTACTGTTTTAAGCGGTTAAAGTTTTCGTCTCTATCTAAAAAAGGCTTTATTTCATTTGAAGCTAAAATTTCACCGAAGTATAAATGATTCTTTCTTCTAAGACTTAATGCACTTTCTTTAAAAGTTGCATGTTGAATGCCGCCACCAATATCATCAGGGCAAGGATCTTTTGGTTCTCTAACGGTTCCGTCTTCACAAAACCATTTTATACGATAATATGGTCCCCTAACATCGTTTTTATATTCTTTTATTAAATTTTTTATGGTTGTATTTGATAGTCTCTGCCCAATAGATTGCTGAACAAATAGAAAAGATATGATTAGGGCTAAAAAAGTTTTCATTTTTGATAATTTTTATACTACGTAAATTTAAGATATTTAAACCTTAACACCCTGAAAACACAAGTAATTTAAGCTAATGAATCAATATTTATATGGATTAGATTATAATGGGTTGATTCTATAAAAATTTCAATTGACATTGATAGAAAGTTCTGAGTTATAAAGATTAATGATACAGCTATCAATAAAACAAATTCATGCCCATAAAAGTAGTTAATTATTGACGTACTTTTGCCCAATGAATAATCAAAAAAAATCCCAAATAGAGTTTGTCTTTTTAATGGCATCGCTTATGTCTATTGTTGCACTAACAATAGATGCACTTCTACCTGCATTGCCAATGATCGGTGAATATTTGAGTGTAAGCAACCCTCTTGACAACCCTAAATTAATTACAAGTATTTTTTTGGGTTTGGGATTTGGACAAATACTACTTGGCCCACTATCTGACAGTGTGGGCAGAAAACCAATTGTCTATGCAGGTTTTATCATATTTATAATTGCTTCTATAATTTGTATTACCACAAAAAACTTTGAAGTTATGCTGTTAGGGCGTGTACTACAAGGTGTTGGATTAGCCGCACCGAGAACTATGGCAATTGCAATGGTACGAGACTCTTACAATGGAGATTATATGGCAAAAATATTATCTATTGTAGTTATGGTTTTTATACTTGTCCCAGTTGTTGCACCAACGCTTGGGCAATTTATAATGAATCATTTTCATTGGAAATCCATTTTTGTTTTTAACCTCTGTTTTGGAGTTTTGGTAATGCTTTGGTTTTGGTTAAGACAGCCCGAAACTTTAAAGGAAAAATATAAAATCCCTTATCGTATTTCAATATTTAAAACTGGTACGGTTGAATTCTTTAAAATTAAATCTGCTGTTATATACACACTGCTTTCAGGTTTTATTACGGGTTCTTTTATGGTGTATCTTAGTACATCCCAACGTATTTTTGAAAAGCAGTATGATATGGCAGAAGAGTTTCCGCTTATCTTCGCTAGTTTGGCAATTTCGGTAGGTTTGGCAACATTTATGAACAGCCAACTAGTTGTTCGTTTTGGCATGCGACGTATTGTTCATGTTGCTATGATAAGTTTTATATCCATTTCACTACTTTTTATAATTCTTTTTAATTCAGGAAGCAATCCAAGTATTGAAATTTTAATTACTTTTTTTGCGCTTCAGTTTTTTACTATCGGGTTTTTATTTGGAAACCTCAGGGCTTTGGCTATGGAACCTATTGGACATATCGCCGGAATTGGCTCGGCTTTAAATGGATTTATATCAACCGTTATGGCTGTGCCTATTGCAAATTACATAGGGACTTTTGTTAAAGGTTCTGTTACTCCTTTATTTGCAGGATTTTTAATTTGTGGATTAATTTCTTTAGGCTTATTTTATTTCAATGCTAAAGAAAGAGTCTTGAAAACTGCCTAAAAAATTTCTAAGCTTCCTTTTCCTTCACGAATTACTAAAGGTGGATCTTCAGAAAGGTCAATTACAGTAGAAGCTTCGTTATCTCCATAACCTCCGTCCACAACAATATCCACTAAATTATCCCATTTTTCAAGAATTAATTCTGGATCTGTGGTATATTCCAAAACATCATCTTCATCTCTTATAGATGTTGAAACAATTGGGTTTCTTAAGGCTTTTACCATCGCGAGTGTAATAGAATTATCTGGCACTCTTATACCTACTGTTTTTCTTTTTTTAAAAGGGTTAGGCAAATTTTTAGAACCAGGCAGTACAAATGTATATGGACCTGGTAAAGCTCGTTTAAGAATTTTGAAAGTTCTCGTGTCTATTTGTTTTACATAATCACTAAGGTTACTAAGATCCTCACAGATAAATGAAAAATTAGCTTTTTCAAGTTTAACTCCCTTGATTAAAGCGATTCGCTCTAATGCTTTTATATTAGTAATATCACATCCCAAACCATAAACGGTATCTGTAGGATATATAACCAAACCACCATTTTTTAAGACTTTAACGACTTCGCTAATAGCTTTTGGGTTCGGATTTTCAGGATAAATTCTAATAAGTTTTGCCATATAATAAAGGTAATAATTATTGTTTATGAATTTATTTTCTGGGTTTAAAATTGTTAAAAAATAAACGTTTTGTAACAATAAGTTATATATTTTAGTCTTAATAGTATGTACCGATCAATCCAACTCATATTTACACTGTTAATTTCTGTTATGCTTCACGCTACAGAAGCTAAACCTCCTATCACCTTTTCTAAAGCAGAAATTCTAAACGCTTCAACCACGCGTATTCCTTTTAAAGTGGTAGATCAATTAATTGTTGTCGAAGCCGAATTATTAGACCAAATAGGGAATTTTATTATTGATACAGGTTCAGAGACTTTAATACTAAACAGTATTCATTTTAAAACCACAAGGAAGTATTTTCATAAAGGAAATCAACGAAACGGAGTACACCAAAGTATTGATAACGTGCAGGAAAAACACCTTGAAGGCTTAAGTATCAGCGAAATCAACTTAAAAAAATTAAACGCAGATATCATTGATTTATCGCATATCGAAAAAACAAAAAAGATGAACCTATTAGGAATTATTGGTTACAGTATTCTCAAAGATTTTGAAATTTTTATAGATATGCACTTGCGTCAAATTACCTTAACAAAAACAGATAAACATGGAGAACGGCTCTCAAAAAAAGTATATGCAGAAACGATAGCGGATAGTATTGATTTTAAACTTAAAAAACATACCATTATACTAAGTGCTTTTGTGGGTGAAAAAGCCGTACGATTTGGATTAGATACTGCCGCAGAATACAATCAGCTTAATGAAAATAGTGATTCAGAAATTTTAGAGTATTTTTATCCAAGGGAAACGCTTAAACTTACAGGTGCCAGCGGTAAGAAGAAGAAGGTTTTGGCAGGAAAATTGTTTAGAGTTAAATTAAGTGACTCAATATACTTTGGACCAATGAAAACTGTTCTTACAAATTTGAAACAAATGAATAACGTATTTGGAGCAAATCTCGATGGTATCCTTGGCTTTGAATTTTTCTCCCAAAAAAGAACAATTATTAACTACAAAAAGGAAAAGCTCTACTTTATAAAGAGTCCTATTATTAAACATTGACACAGTTACGAAACCATAGCGTTACTTTCTTTTTTTCCTTTTTATTTTTAGTTAGCTGTTACGCCCAAAAAAGCACTGCTAAAGGCTATAAAATAAAAGATGAAACGGTCATTTTTATTTTTAATGTCAACGATTATCCCAACATTAAAAACAATGGTGATACTATTGATAATGTTTTTGTTTCGGGCGAGTTCAATAATTGGGCAACGGATAAATGGAAGATGAAGAAGTTGAATGATAGCATTTACCAACTTCCAAAAAAATTATCGGTTTTTGCTTCAGAATTTGGTTGGGAATTTAAGTTTATAGTTAATGGCAAACATTGGGCAGAACCTTCAAAAGGTTTTGAAAACAGTGTAGATGCAAGAGATTGGAACGGTCAGCGATTAATGGTTTACAATCTTAAATTATATAGTGCATTTTCTTCAGACTATGGCAATGTAAAATTTAAACTTAAAGGTTACAAAAATGCTGAAAAAGTGATTTTGAGTGGTACATTTAATCGTTGGGACGAGTCTAATTTTAAAATGAAACCCACCGAAGATGGTTGGGAAGTTACACTGCAACTACAGCCAGATGAGTATCAATATAAATTTATTGTTGATGGACATTGGATTGAAGACCCTCAAAATCCCTCAAAGGTTAAAAATGAATTTGATGGCTATAACTCGGTAATCAATATTCAAAAACAGATTGCGTTTCGCCTATGCGATTATGATGATGCCAAAAAGGTGATTTTGAGCGGTGACTTTAACGATTGGTCTGAGCACAGCTATCTAATGACCAAAATAGATGGTTGTTGGGTTTATAACAAAAAATTATCGTCTGGAAAGCATCATTACAAATTTATTGTAGATGGAAAATGGATTACAGATCCTGCAAACTCAGTTGTAGAATATGATGGTGAAGGCAATATAAATTCCGTTTGTATGGTAAGATGATCAGCTAATCACTTCCAGTTTAGCAAAACGTAACAATAATTTTTTAGTGTCACCATTCTGAAATTTGATTTCTGCTTTAGCGTCACCACCAGCTCCTTCAATTTTAAGCACCTCTCCTCTACCAAAACGTTGATGGTTAACTACATTACCAACAGTTAATTTGCTATCAAATAGGTTTGAGTTTGAAGCTGTATTTGATTTTTCAACAGGCTTTAATTTTTTTGGAGTACTGATTTTGTAACTTTCCGGCTTTTTACGTGCATCTTTCTTTTGTACACTTCTAGATTTAGGCTTTGCAAACCGAACTCTATTAGGCTCAACATCACCAAATATAGAAGCGTCTAACATTGGGTTTACATTCTGCTGTTTTAAAGGCGTAACATTATCTACAAACTTATCGTCGATTTCTTCAATAAATCTACTTGGTTCTGCATCAATTAATTTTCCCCAACGATAACGCGATAATGTGTAGGTTAAATAGGCTTGTTTTTCTGCTCTTGTCAGTGCCACATAAAATAAACGTCGTTCTTCTTCTAGTTCACTACGTGTATTCATACTCATTGCACTCGGAAAGAGATCTTCTTCCATTCCAACGATAAACACATGAGAAAACTCCAACCCTTTAGCCAAGTGAATAGTCATTAAAGCCACATGATTAGGATCACCTTTATCTCCATCTAAATCTGTAGCCAAAGCAACATCTTCTAAAAATTCAGCTAAAGAATCACCAGCGTCAGCAAGTTCTATTTGCCCTTCTACAAAGTCCTTGATACCGTTCAATAATTCCTGAACGTTATCCATTTTTGTAACACCTTCGGGTGTGGCGTCTTTATTTAACTCACGAATTAAACCACTAGTTTTTGTGACGTGTTCTGCCAATTCAAATGCATTGGCATTTTGGTTCATTACTTTGTAACTTTCAATAAGTGTTACAAAATCTTTCAATTTGTTTTTAGTACCATTGTTAATGTTTATATCAACAGAATCAATATCACTAATTACATCATAGATTGTTTTTCCTGTTGCATTTGCAGCAACTATCAAACGGTCTAAAGTCGTTTGCCCAATTCCTCTGGCAGGATAATTAATGACGCGTTTTAAGGCTTCTTCGTCGGCAGAATTTAATATTAAACGCAAATAAGCCGTAATATCTTTAATTTCTTTTCGCTGGTAAAATGAAAGTCCACCATAAATACGATAGGGAATATCTCGCTTCCTAAATGCATCTTCAATAGCACGAGATTGTGCGTTGGTTCTATATAAAACTGCAAAATCGCTGTTTGGTAACTGCTCATTCATTTTAGTTTCCCAAATGGTACTTGCCACATATCTGCCTTCGTCTCCATCAGTTAATGAACGATGAACTTTTACTGGTTCACCTTCAACATTAGCTGTCCATACAACTTTATCTAATTTTGTTTTATTATGCTCAATCACTGAATTTGCTGCACCAACAATATTTTTGGTAGAACGGTAATTTTGCTCTAAGCGGTACATTTTTACATTGTCGTAATCCTTTTGGAAATTCAGAATATTGTTAATGTTAGCACCACGAAACGCATAAATACTTTGTGCATCATCACCAACAACACATATATTTTGAAAACGATCTGCCAAAGCTCTTACAATTAAATATTGTGAGTGATTGGTATCTTGATACTCATCTACTAATATATAACGAAATCTATCTTGATACTGCGCTAAAACGCTTGGAAAACGTGTGAGCAACTCATTGGTTCTCAATAATAGATCATCAAAATCCATAGCACCTGCTTTAAAACAGCGCTCCACATATTCAGCATAAATCTCTCCCATTTTTGGTCGCCTTGCTGCTGCGTCAGCCTCCATTAATTCAGGGTTATTGAAATAGGCTTTAACCGTAATTAAACTGTTTTTATAAGATGAAATTCTGCTATAAACCTGTTTGGTTTTGTAAATGTCTTTATCAAGGTTCATTTCTTTTATAATAGAACCTAAAAGCTTTTGAGAATCTTGGGTATCGTAAATTGTAAAATTGCTAGGAAAACCAAGATGGTGCCCTTCAAAACGTAAAATCTTTGCAAACACGGAGTGAAATGTTCCCATCCAAAGATTTTTTGCTTCACCATCACCAACAATATCAGCAATTCTGCCCTTCATTTCCTTGGCAGCCTTATTTGTAAATGTCAACGCTAAAATATTAAATGCATCAACGCCTTTACTCATTAAATAAGCAATACGATATGTAAGTACACGCGTTTTACCAGAACCTGCGCCAGCAATGATTATCATTGGGCCATCTTTCTGAATGGTTGGTTCTAATTGTGCGCTATTTAATTGACTGAGATACTTTTCCAAAGTTCGAAATTTTCAAACTGTGAAAATAAGCATAGTCTCATGTTTTTCCGAATAGAAACTCTATAAATTATAAACAAATTTATGAAGTATTAGGCTACTAAAAATTCAAATTAAATTCAGAAAAAATTATGTTTTCCGGCAGTAATTGCTTTCACTGATTCCTTCCAAATTGTTGGATTAATTAATTTTCTTTTTCACCATCTCCCGTCATTGCAGACAATAAACCTTGCTTGATGCTTAACCAAACAAAATTGAACACAGATTTAGTATCGTCACGCTCAACTCCTTCTGCTTGTCCGTACCTAAAGTTGTTTTTTTCATCATCGCTATCTTTTGATACAAAAAGATTTACAAGTACAGAGAGAAAGCTGTTTTTCTCTTTTCCATCATCCTGCAACACGTTAACTTTAAAATTGTCGTATTTAACTTTTAAATCAATTCGGGATGTTTCTGGATTTCCTCCTATTGTAAAATAGGTTTGTAGCAACTCACCACTCATATCTGCATTAAGGTTAGGCTTTGTAAACTGATTGATATATTCAGCTTCAAACAAATCGAGATCTGCTTTAAAAACAAATCGATCTGATTCATCTTCCACATTAAATGACCAATCAACTTTTAAAGGTGAATGTTCCATGAAATTTGAAGTAACATCAATGGTTAAGTTCTCATTACCGTATGTATTCCCTAAATTTTTTAGTGTGGCATTAAAATCATCAAACACTAAGGTTCCTGCTTGTCTCTCTGCTTTTACTTTTTCGGAATACGTGAGTTTGCCATTATTAATTTCAACTTTCTTAATACTTAAATCAAAGTTGAGCTCTCTTAGCATTTTTCCATAAAGTGGTTTTGAGGTTGTGTCATCCGCAACCAGTTTGTCTCTGTAAATTTCAGCGATAGGCTGGTTTAAAATCATTGTGTCTGAATTAAAATAAAATTGCTTTTCAGCTTTAAACCCAAAATCCATTGCGTTTAATTTTAAATCCATGATTTCTACATCAAAATGATCTCGTTCAACTTCTAAAATTGAAGATAACTCTCTTTTTCCGTATTTAGTTTTCAGTTCAAAGGTGTTGATATGAATGTTGTTTTCAGTAACTTCAATACTATTGGCAAAAATATTTTCGTACTCATTCATTGCCCATTTTAAATCTTTACCGTTTAAATTGAATGATTTATATGCGAATGGCATTTCTTTACTCTTCACTTTAGAATTGATATTAAAACCACTTAACTCAAAACTCCAGGTCGGAATACTCAACAAAGTTGAATCTGTTTTAAAATCAGAAACCAAAATATTGGAATTATTAATTTTTATGTTTTTAACGTTGATTGATTTTTTTAGATTTTCAACAGTATTAGAGTTATAGCTTTCCTTTTCAACCTTTGGATTGTATTGGTACTTTGCCACCATTTCATTGACTATAATAGCATCAATGGATATCTCATCATTCATTAAATAATCCCAATACCCTAAATCCTTAACCTCTAAACTCTTTAAATCTACTTGTATTATATTTTTATTTGTTGTTTCTCCTTTTACACTAATTTTTGGTGAATTTAAATTTACACTACCGCTCCAAATACTTACTTCAATATCAGTATAGGTTACTTTTATAGAATCTGGCAAATCGGCTAATGCATTTTCTATTTTATTCTTTATGACTAAGTTAGATATTATGGTAATTACTATCACAACTACTATTAGAATTAGTAGGATTATTCCAGTTTTTTTTAGTTTAGGCTTCATCCCATAAAGATATACTTTCATTACTTTTGGAACAATAAATTTTAAATATCTTTACCTTCAAATTATATTATGGACTCTGTTTTAGACTTTTTAGCTAGTATTCCGTGGTGGGCTTGGCTGCTAACAGCACTCTTAATAATTGCTTTGCGAGATATCATTCAGCGCAAACATACTATAAGTCACAATTTTCCAATTGTAGGACATTTTCGTTATTGGCTAGAAAGCATCGGCCCAGAATTAAGACAATATTTAGTAGCAAATAATAGAGAGGAGTTACCGTTTAACCGTATTGAACGTGGCTGGATTTATGCTTCTGCAAAACACGAAAACAATTATGAAGGCTTTGGTACAGACAGAGACATTTATGCACATCAACACATCTTTGTGAACAATGCCATGATGTCTTTTAAGCCAGATGAAAATCACCCTAATATTACCGATAAAACGTTTCTGCCCTGTGCAAAGGTTATGGGAGAATTTAATAATAGACGTAAGCCATACCGACCTGCTTCTGTTATAAATGTTTCTGCTATGAGCTTTGGGTCTTTATCGGCTAAAGCGGTAGAATCTTTAAATAAAGGTGTGAAATTAGCTGGTGCTTATCACAATACTGGTGAGGGTGGCTTGTCTACCTACCATAAGAACGGAGGTGATGTTGTCTTCCATTTCGGCACAGGCTATTTTGGGGTTAGAGATAAGAATGGAGAATTTTCCATGTCAAAAATTGTAAAGTTAGTAGAGGAAAACCCGTTTATAAAAGCTATAGAAATAAAACTTTCACAAGGAGCCAAACCAGGAAAAGGAGGTGTTCTCCCTGCTGCTAAAATAACCGAGGAAATTGCCGGAATAAGACATGTTGAAATGGGTAAAGATGTACTTTCTCCTCCTAATCACTCTGCTTTTTCCAACGTTTCTGAAATGGTAGATTTTATTGAAGCAATAGCCGAAAAAACAGGCTTACCAGTTGGTATTAAAGCTGCTATTGGTAAGCTTGATCAGTGGGAAAAGTTGGCGGATATTATGTTAGAGACAGGTAAAGGTCCAGACTTTATAACGGTAGATGGTGGTGAAGGTGGCACAGGAGCTGCTCCTCCAAGTTTTGCAGATCACGTATCCTTACCGTGGGTTTATGGATTTGGCGATTTATATGGTTTATTTAAGAAAAAAGATCTTACAGAACGCATTGTTTTTATTGGCAGTGGTAAATTAGGCTTTCCGGCAAAAGCTGCGATGGCATTTGCGATGGGTGTTGACTGTATCAATGTTGCTCGCGAAGCCATGATGAGTATTGGTTGCATACAAGCACAGATATGCCACACCAACCGCTGTCCTAGTGGTGTTGCAACACAAAGCAAATGGTTACAAAACGGAATCAATGTACCGCTAAAATCCGAGCGATTAGCGCAATATTTTAAAACGTTTAGAAAAGAACTTATTGAAATTACACATGCTTCGGGATATGAGCATCCATGCCAATATACAATGGATGATATTGAAGTGAATGTTGACGACCACAATCTCTCTAAGGAACTCAGTAAAACATATCTCTATAACAAAACTCCAGTACCATTTACCTCAATGCAAGCACTGAAAGATTGTAGATATTTAGGTGACAAAGAAGTAGAATTAGAAAGCGAAAATGCTGAAAAAACAAGCACTTTAAACAATTAATAAATGAATACAGATCAAATACTTGATGGAATATTAAGTTTGCTACCAGCTTTATTGGTGGCTGTTATTGCTTATTATTTTTTTAAGCAACATATAGAAAACGAACAAGGCAGACGACAGTTTTTATTGCATAAAGATATGCAAAAAGAATCGCTCCCTTTACGCTTACAAGCGTATGAGCGTATGGCGCTTTTTTTAGAACGTATTGCTCCTTCAAAACTATTGGTGAGAGTTAAGCCAACTTCTTCAGATAAAAATGATTACGAAGCTTTACTTGTAGCTAACATTGAGCAAGAATTTGAACACAATCTCTCACAACAAATTTATGTTTCGGATGAATGTTGGTCCATAATTAGTACTGCAAAGAATGCCACAATACAATTGATTAGAAGATCTAACATGAACGAAAAAACCAACTCTGCAAACAAACTTCAGGAAGTTATTTTAACTGAGTTAATGGATAAGCAGTCACCAAGTAGCGCTGCTTTATCTTATATAAAAAAGGAAGTTGGTGAATTGTGGTAAAAAAATTTAATCTTCATGCCGCTTTTCGGCATACTCATACCCTTCTTTCCACCATTTCTCCATGAGTCTTTTGCTAAATATTAATGAATTTTCAGTTAAACTTGTAGGTGTGTAATACAGATTTAATTTTACATTTTTATTTCTGGCAGCTAGTTTTCCTATGATTATATCATTTCTTTCAACCTGATCCAATAAATGGCCAAAAAGACTTATCATCAGTGAAAAGGGATTTTTTCCCAATACTTTTTGTTTACCGAGAGATTCTGCCTCCAAAACTATAGCATCAACCTCTGTAGCACCACGTTGAATAGCCTCCCTTATGGGAATAACACTACCCAAGCCACCATCTGCATATTCGTAACCATCAACTGTTGCTAAAGACATAAATGGAATGTAATTACATGAAATCCAAATCCAGTTACAGAATTCTTCATAAGAACATTCTTGAATAGACTTGTATTCTACTCGGTTTAAGGATAAGTTTGAAACCGTTACAACAACATCATGTTTTTCTTTTCTAATGCGTTGGTATTCTTCATAAGTTACATTTTTCTTTATGTTACGTCTCAAGGCTTTACTTTCACCAAAAGTTCTTTTACGTCTTATAAATTGCCATAAAGAGTTGACAAAATCAATAGTAACATACTCCCTATCTCCTTTTTTGCGCTGCACAAAGGGACTTATACTAAAAATATCTTGTTGCTGTACATTAGTAAAAATATCGTAGAGCTTACCAATTTCATTAACCGCTAGATGCGGCACCAAAAGACTGCCTGTAGATGTTCCTAAGAACATATCATAGTCATGTTTTTTTCGCTCTATTAAATATTGTGCTACTCCGCCAGCAAAGGCTCCTTTACTTCCACCACCAGAAATTACCAATGCTCGCATTAATTTTGTTTTTGTTGTAGGTTTTGGGACATATCTTTTGCAAACTTAACCAATCTCCAGTTATGATGGGATTTTGCATTCTCTAAATTAGATTTACACACCTCATTGCAAGATGAAATCATATTTAAATACTGAAACGCATTAATCCTCAAATCAGCATTATACTTCTCACTAGTATAGTTTACCAGTTCATTATACAATCCTTGTTTATTATCTGCGTCGTAAAAAGGAGTGTTGAGATTTAAAACAATCCACAGCAACCTAACATTCTTATCATTGAATCCCTCTATGTTTCTCGTTTTAAAAAGATATTTAGAGCGATCTTCAGAAAAGCTATTCCACAGATTATACAATGCGTTTTCAATTGTAATATAAGATTTATCATCTAAAAGTGACTCATACTCTTCCTTCAAATTTTTAGGAATCTGCCTTACATATTTTGATATCGCTTGGCGTACTTTTAAACTACTATTAAACGTTTCTTTTGTGACCAATTCAGGAACTTGGGAAATAATTTTAACCTTGGCGTCATCTGAAGCATAATACTTAAGATAATCTGCACATTTAGAAGATTTTGCCTGACAATCTACCTTTAAGTACTCATTTACATAACTAGACTGCTGTTTCAATAGGTTAAACGCATTGTCTACAGGAAATTCCTTTTTTTTAATCCAAAGATCAATAAAATTATTTAAGGTTTTGCCCTGTAAACGCTCAACTTCTGAAATGAAATCGGATGTTTCAACGTTACTAAATTTATAAGACTCAAGATAATTTTTTACAGCCAGTTTAAATATTTCGTCACCCACCTTACTTTGTAATGCATGCAAAACCCATGCGCCTCTTTGGTAAAAGGTTAAACTGCTGGATTTTGGATTTAAAAGTGACGTACCGTCACCTGCAATGTCTTGCTTACCTAAACTTAAAGCAGATTCAAACAGTTTGAAATAAAAATAGTCATCACCATAAACATCTCGCTCTGCCAAAAGTGCATAATACGTTGCAAACCCTTCTTGTAACCAATGGTGCTCTCCAGATTTTGCCGTTACTAAATCCCCAAACCACTGGTGCGCTAACTCATGCGCATTAACATTAACATAGCTTTTATCATTGTAACCTGTAGAATCAACCACAAAAGCGTCGGAAAAGATCGTTAAACTTGTGTTTTCCATTCCAGCGTAAAGAAAATCATGTACAGGTACTTGCTTGTAGTTTTGCCAAGGATAGGAAAAACCAATTTCATTTTCTAAAAAATCGAACATACGCTTACTGTAGCGATAAGTTGGCTCTACTTTTAAAGAGTCCTTCGGATAGTAATAATACTCAAGCGGCACTCCACTTACAGAGATTTCGGTTTTCTTATCATACTTACCCACTACAACCGCAACCAAATAACTAGACATTGGTTTTTTCATGTTATACTCCCATAAGTTTCCTCCTTGAATATCAGACTTAGAAATCAATTCACCATTAGAGATAACCTCATAACCCTTGGGAGCAGTAAACTTTAAATCAAACTCAATTTTATCATTAGTGTCATCTAAACTAGGCAACCAGTTGCTTGTAGACTTCCCTTGCCCTTGTGTCCAAATTTGATTACGCGCTTCATTTTCCCAACCAACAAAGTACATGGCTTTTTTAGGAGCACTGAAAAAGATAAAACTCAAATTGTAACTTTTATTAGCTTCAAAGTCATCATATATTATAAGCTTTTTCCCATTGTTTCTATAGTCCACGCTTTCGCCATTTAATGCAACTTGCTTAAACTTCATGTTAACGGCATCTAAAAAGATAGAATCTGTAGAGCGAAGTATATCAAATTTTATTTCGTAAGAATTATAAACAGTGCTATCAACTTCAAATTGGTTAAACACAATTAAGGCGTCAACCTTTTTAAAATCCACCTTGTTTGTTTGCTGAGAGTAGGATCTGTCTCTTATACACATCTGACGCTGCCGACGACTCCTTACGTG
>CAJXVG010000003.1 GCA_913061495.1 uncultured Winogradskyella sp. | reverse complement strand
CGTCGGCAGCGTCAGATGTGTATAAGAGACAGCTTTAAAGATATTCTAAAATCATCCGATGGTAGGCTACACCTGCGATTAAGTATTAAATCTATTAGTTACAATCAATTTTGTATTTAATAACTAAATAAGGAAACTAGTTGAATCTGTTTGCAGTAATTTTTTTTTAAAAGATGCTTGGTCTGTTAATGTTTTTAAGTTGAATTGATACTTTATAACTGCTTGTTGCGTCAGTCAATGTATTATACTATATACATCAAAGTTGTTAACCAAAACTTTAGGCAATAAAACTTAATGTTGCACTTGTCTAATTGTTTTATGGAAATAGATTGAAAATGATTGCACCTTTTTTTGAATTAATATATTTTAGCTATTATATAAATTATAAGGTTCCCGTTTATTGGAAAAATAAGTATGGCTAAAGTAAAAACAACGTTTTTTTGTCAGAATTGTGGTAGTCAATATTCTAAATGGCAAGGACAATGCAGCTCATGTAAAGCATGGAATACCATAACGGAAGAGGTGATTCAAAATCCTGAAAAGAGCGATTGGAAAACTCCGACTTCAAATAAAAAAAGAGTATCAAAACCGTTAAAAATTAATGAAATTGATACGTCGAAAGAGGCGCGACTTAACATGCAAGATGCTGAGTTGAATCGGGTTTTGGGTGGCGGAATGGTACATGGCTCATTAACACTTTTGGGTGGTGAACCAGGTATTGGCAAGAGTACACTTTTGCTTCAAATTGCGTTGAAACTACAATATAAAACGCTTTATGTTTCAGGCGAAGAAAGTCAGAAACAGATTAAGATGCGTGCAGAGCGTATCAATTCAAGCAGTAGTAATTGCTATATTCTAACCGAAACCAAAACTCAGAATATCTTTAAGCAAATTGAAGAGCTAGAGCCAGATATTGTGGTTATTGACTCCATTCAAACTTTGCACAGTGATTATATTGAGTCTTCAGCAGGTAGTATTTCACAAATAAAAGAATGTACCACTGAATTCATAAAATTTGCCAAGGAAACATCTACACCTGTTTTATTGATTGGTCATATCACAAAAGACGGTCATATTGCTGGACCAAAAATTTTGGAACATATGGTAGATACGGTTTTACAGTTTGAAGGAGATCGTAACCATGTATTCAGAATTTTAAGAGCTAACAAAAACCGATTTGGCTCCACCAATGAGCTGGGCATTTATGAAATGCAAGGCTCCGGATTGCGAGAAGTCTCCAACCCCTCCGAAATTTTAATTTCAGAAAAAGACGGAGAATTATCTGGTAATGCAGTTGCAGCAACTTTAGAAGGTTTAAGACCATTGATGATTGAAGTGCAAGCACTTGTTAGCACAGCTGTTTATGGTACACCACAACGTTCAGCTACTGGGTTTAATGCTAAGCGTTTAAATATGCTCTTAGCTGTTTTAGAAAAAAGAGCAGGTTTTAGACTGGGAGCAAAAGATGTTTTTTTGAATATTACAGGCGGAATAACAGTAGATGATCCTGCTATAGATTTGGCAGTAGTAGCTTCAATTTTATCCTCTAATGAAGATGTAGCTTTGCAAAGTGATTATTGTTTTGCTGCAGAGGTAGGTCTATCTGGTGAAATTAGACCAGTACAACGCGTAGAACAACGTATTTTGGAAGCAGAAAAATTAGGTTTCTCAACTATTTTTGTTTCTAAGTATAATAAGATAGCCCTAAAAAATACTGCCATAAAAATTCAGTTGATTTCTAAAGTAGAGGATTTAGTTAATTTTGTTGTTTAACTAACTGTAAATTAATTAATAAAAAATAAGTATAATTATAGGTTTGACAATCTAAAAATATGCGTTTCGTCGAATTAATTAAACACTTTAACGAATAAAAATTCTTTTTTTCTTGCATGTTTTGTTGCAAATCACTACTATTGCCTTGATTATGGTAAAACCGCTTAATAAGTTTTGCCATATGTTAAGCAACTTCCCTCTGTTGTAAAGATCCATTTGACTTAAAATTTGATTGAAGTACATATATTAAACTATATTAATTTATGTGTGAAACGCTACCCTCAACCGTCTTCTTTTTAAGGATCAAAGCCATATGTTCTCAAGCCAATCAATTAAAAACCCAACCTGGTTCTGCTTTAATATTAAGCAAAGCTAAACTTAATCTTGCTTAGTCATGAAAAACAAAAACACTTTTAGAATATTATTTCTAACAATCTTTATTTTAGTTTCATTTAAGGCAAGTGCACAATATTGTCCGCCTTCTAATATAGGAACATATAACACTAATTACATATCTAATGTCTCTTTTGGTGATGTTAGTAACTCTAGCTCTGGTGCAACAGGAAGTTATACGTTTTATGACTCGGTTTTATTTACTGGTGCTGTTGCAGGTGAAGCACTAAATGGTATGGTAAGTGTTACAGTAAATGGCTGGAATACAAATATAAACACAGTGGTTGTTTGGATAAATTTTAACGAAAATTCTGATGATGATTTAGAGGATAATGGAGAACGTTTTTTGTTTACTTTTCAGGATACAAACAATTCAGGGGGAAATAAAATCGTAAATGTCCCTGTTAGCATCCCAATACCAAGTACAGCACAAGCTGGAAATGCAAGAATGCGAGTAGGATACAAAACAGGTACTAATACAGACTTTACACCATGTAATTATGGGTATGATGCAGGCGAAATTGAAGATTATAGTATTGCTATTGCTTCTGAAAATAGTTCAAATCCATCAGAAAATGAACCAGTTTTCTGTACACCGATAAACATCGGTTCCTATAACACCTATTATATCTCTAACGTCTCGATAGGAAATCTTAACAACTCTAGTTCAGAATTAACAGGTGGTTATACCTATTACAATTCTACATCGTTTACAGATATCACTTTAGGTGAGACTATTAATGGTGTAGTAAGTGTAACGCTAAATGGGTGGAATACTGAAACAAATACTGTAGCAATATGGATTAATAAGAACGAAAATTCTGATGATGATTTTGAGGATAATGAAGAACGTTTTTTGTTTACTTTTCGAGACACTAATAATATTGGTGGAAATAAAGTAGTTGAAGTACCTATTACTATCCCTGTATCAGGTTCAGTAGATGCAGCATTATCAGTAATTAGGGTTGGTTTTATTGATGGTTCTGATACAAATTTTACATCATGTAACTTTAATTATCGTGCAGGTGAAGTAGAAGATTATAGGGTAAATATGGTGCAAGCATCAGGACCTACAGCCTCTAATGATGAAATGACCGTACTTAAAAATAGTACAGGAGGTGCTCCTAACCAAATAGATGTTTCTTCTAATGACAGTATCGGTACAGATGGAGGAGATGGAGATGATTACGCTTTAAATACTCTGCCAACAAATGGATCTATTACAGAAGTTTCAGATGGCATATTTGAGTATGTACCCAATTCTGAATTTTTGGGTACAGATAGCTTTACATACAATATTTGTGATGTAGATGGAGATTGCAATATGGCAACGGTAAATGTTGAGGTTGATTTAGGTGCATGTGTACCAACAAGTAATTCCAATGGAACGCACTATATATCGAATGTTAAAGTTGTAGGAGAAACAGTAACTTTGGATAACGCATCGGGAAATGATGGTGGGTATGGTTTTTATTTAGATGTAAGCCCTATAGTGGATTTTCATAAAGAAAATACTTATAGTGTAGAGCTTTCGGTATCACAAACTATGGCTTCAGAAAATAGGTCTGGATGGGCTGTCTATGTAGATTTAGATCAGAATGGAGTTTTCAGTGGAGCAGAAAGATTATGGGATACCTATAATGTGGTGCCCTTAGATAATGGAGAAGATTCATCTTTGTCTTCTTCCGATAACACTTTTAATCCAGGCACAATCACTATTCCAGCATCAGCCTTAGACGGAACAACCGTTATGCGTATCGGAACAAGAAGGTATTGGTATTCTTCTAATGCCTGTGGGCAAACTTCTCAGCCAGAAGAGTTTGAGGATTACACAGTAAGTATTGGAGAGAATTCAGGAGATTTACAGAATATAGTGGTTCTAGGTGATAACAATGAAATAACATCTGGTACAACTACAACATCTATAGACAACTTTACAAATTTTGGTATATATGATATAAACTCTGGTGCACTCACTAGAAGTTTTGTAATTGAGAATAGCGGCTCATCAAATTTAGGTTTAACATCCCCTTATGTTTCCTTATCTGGTTCTACTGCATTTACAATTGTAAGCCAGCCAAGCAATACAGTTTTGCCACCAGGGGCTTCTACCACCTTTTCTGTTTCTTTTGATCCATCCTTCACAGGTTCTTTCTCTAGTAATATTTCAGTTTTATCAGATGACCCAGATGAAAATCCATTTACATTTAAAATAGAAGGAGAGGGAGCTCAAACATTTCCAGATACTGATGGTGATGGAGTACCAGACAATATAGATGAGGATGATGATAATGATGGGATTAAAGACATAGAAGAATCTTTATCATGTGCATCCTATCCGTACGCTTCAACCACAGATTTAGTTTTTTTAAATGAAACTTTTGGAGCGGGTTTAAATAGAATTCAAATTAATGGAAATTACTCAGATGCAACAACATCTTATTGTTTTGAAGACGGTACGGGTACATGTCCTGCAACATACAATCCAGAGAGTGTTAACGATGGCGATTATACAGTTCATTATACCATAACTAATGATAATGATATTACTGAAGATATAAATGTAGATATATCAGCTTGGGCAGAAGATTATTGGTATGCAGGTGAGGACCATACACCAGGAGATACCAATGGTAGGATGGCAATATTTAACGCAACGGAAGAGACAGGAGTTTTTTATAGTCAATCTGTAACGGGTGCCACTCCTAATGTACCCATAGAGTTTGGGTTTTATGCGATTAATATTGATAGAGATGATATTGATACTACAGAGTTGGCTTCTAGAGAAAAACCAGAAGTCATAATTAAGATATATGATCCAAACGGTGTAGAGATAGCTTCTGCCACATCCGGACTAATAAGCGCAACCAGCCCAGCAGGTGATTGGGTAGAGGTGTCTGCAAGTTTTTCATCAAGCTATAGTCAATTTACCGTAGAATTAAGCAATGCAAATTTAGGTGGCTTAGGAAATGACTTAGCAATTGATGACATTTATGTAAAACAAACGTTATGTGATTTAGATAACGATGGTGTTGCAGATTCTATAGATTTAGATAATGATAATGATGGAATACCAAATGTAGTAGAGTTAGGATTAATAGATGACAACTATGATGCCACGGTAAACAACGATTCTACAAACCCATGGACAGATGCAAACGGTAACGGAGTGCATGATTCTTATGAAAATGTAATACCAAGAGACTCAGATAATGATGGGACACCAGATTATTTAGATTTAGATAGTGATAATGATGGTATATTTGATAATGTTGAATATGACGGTTTTGGAGATATAGATGTCAATGGTAATGGCTTAGGAAATGGCTCAGATTATCAAGATACTTCTACAAATGATAAAACAGATGATCCAGATGGTGATGGGATACTATCACTTATGGATGATAATGATTCAGATTCTGACACAGAACTTACTACAGACCATGGTACCTTTAGCTATCCCAATCCTATAGATACAGACGGAGACGCTATTCCAGACTATTTAGATATAGATAGCAATGATGCAGCAAATGACATATCTAATGGCAGCGATATTGATACAACTATTTATGCTGGTCTAGACACAAATAACGATGGTATTATAGACGGGAATGAAGATTCTGACAACGATGGTCTGTTGGATGGGTTTGATACCAATAATAATTATTTTGGCTCACCGAGAGATCTTAACGATTCCTACAGTTTGTATTTTGATGGACGGAATGATTATGTCGAAGATTTATCTAATGTAGTACAGGGTTTATCACAAGTAACTCAAATGGCTTGGGTAAAATTAGATCCAACTTTTAATTCTGAAGGAGCTGTTGCCGGACAATCAAATTTTTGGATATCTGTCCTGTCAAACAAGCGTATAAAAGTTTATATGAATGGAGGTACATCCTTAACGACAACAGCTACATTAAACTCAAATGAATGGGCTCACATTACTGCTGTTTATAATGGTTCTGCCTCTGAAAACAGATTGAAAATCTATATAAATGGTAAAGAGGTAGCGTCAGGAAACACAAATTCTGGGAGCATACACAGTACACCCGAAAATTTAAAATATAGAATAGGGAGAAAACCTTATAACACTGGTTCTCAAAATTATTTTAAAGGAGAAATAGATGAAGTGAGGGTGTTCAATACAAATCTATCTACCGAAGAACTACAGAAAATTGTATATCAAGAATTAAATGAAGCCGTAAGTTTTAATCAAGGGAAAATTATACCTAAAGCTGTTTCGTTAAATGCTATTGGTGGAAACTTAATAAGGTATTTCAAAATGGATACTTATAAGGATGATGTTATAGATGACAAGGTCACTGTGCTCACAGATGAGGTAACAGGAGCAAAACTTTATAACATTAAAAACATTTATTATCAAACAGCACCTTTACCATATATAACAAAACAAGATGGAAATTGGGCAGATGAGTCCACCTGGTTGCATGGTGATGTATGGGATATAGATAATCTTGATAATACTAAAGCTTGGTCTATTATTAAAATAAATAATAATATAACAATAGATAAATCCCTTATTAATTTAGGGCTTCACATAGGTTCAGGTAAAAAACTTACTGTTAATAATGATAATGCAGTTTTCAATAAATGGTATTTAGAATTAAACGGAACGTTAGACTTAAAAGATGACTCTCAGTTAATTCAAGATGAGAATAGTGATTTAGTAACATCTTCCACCGGAAAAATATTAAGAAGGCAAGAAGGAACTTCTAGTAAATATTGGTATAACTATTGGGCATCACCAATAGGTGGGTTGGGTGCTACCTCTTTCACAGATAATAATACCACAAGTAATAATAGTAATAATTCATCCTATAGCTTAAACATGCTAAAAAAGGATGAGGCTAATAATTTTGAGTTCACCAATGGATATGGAGAAACGGGTAAAATAAGTACTTACTGGCTATATACTTATAAAAATGGAGTAACTTATTATGATTATGAATCCTTAAGCCCAAGCACGCCTATCCAACCAGGAGTTGGATATACACAAAAAGGAACAGGTGTTCCAGAAGCACATCAACAATATTTATTTGAAGGAAAGCCAAACAACGGTACAATAATAGTAAATGTTACAGACACAGGCGGAGATGGATCTGTGCCAGCGGTTTCAAAAACAGATTATTTATTAGGAAACCCTTATGCATCAGCAATTGATTTGCACAAGTTTATAGACGATAATGAAAATATCATAGAAGGAACAATACATTTATGGCAGCAATGGAGTGGAGCATCCCATAATTTAAGTGAATATAATGGAGGCTATGCTCAAGTAAATAAAACAGGTTCTGTAAGAGCGTACCAATTTGTTGGAATTGAAGGAGAAACAAATGGCAATCAAGATGGTACTAAAATACCTACAAGATATTTACCTGTTGGACAGGGATTCGTAACAGAAATCGTTGCTAGCGGAAATATTGTTTTTCAAAACAGCCAACGTGTCTTTGTTAAAGAAACAGAGGCAAACGGAACTTATGATAATGGATCAGTTTTCTTTAGAAGTGCAAACAACTCTCAAAAAACAAGTAGTAGAGACAGCTCAACATCCGAGGAAAGTTTAATGAAGAGAATGCGTCTAGAATTTAATTCAGTCAATGGTCCATCTACCCGAAGAGAATTGCTACTTGGTTTTAGTGAAAGTACATCAGATGATTTTGATTATGGTTACGAAGCAAAAAATGGTGAAGGATACAGTGATGATCTAAACCTAGCTTTTGAAAATGAGTTAATGACGATTCAGGCTTACAGTGACATTACCGAAGATAAAGTTGTGCCATTGGTATTAAAAACCTCAGGTAATTACAACTACACCCTAAAATTAACAGAAACCGAAAACATTACCGAAGATCAAGAAATTTACATAAAAGATAATTTAACAGGCGAATACTTTGATTTAAGAAATGACCAACCTTTTGAATTTTCTTCGGAAGAAGGTGAATTTAATAATAGGTTAGAAGTGGTTTTTCAAGATCAATCACAGACATTGTCTCAAATAGAAGAAACAATTACAAGTCTTAAATTTTATTATGCATTTAATAGAAATACAATAGTAATCCTTAACCCAAAAAATGAAAAAATAAAAAATATAGAATTATATAATGTTGTGGGTCAGTCGGTTTACACCACTAGTGCTTATGAGGGAAGCTATAATGAATACGAAGTTAAAAATTTAAGTGCAGGTACCTATATTATTAAATTGAGCACAGGGAATAATAGTAGCCTTACTAAAAAAATTATAGTAAATTAATACCCAGCTTTTTAAACCCGTTAGTAAATGAAAAAAATTCTACTCGTATTAATAGTAATGTGCACATACTCGGCAGTTTCACAAACGCCAATGACACCCAGTCTTTCTGCTGTAACAGCGGGATCAGATTGGAATACAACTAAGATAACATCTGATGAAGCTCTAGATTTTCCTTGGGAGATCACATATGGGCCAGATAATTTTTTATGGCTAACAGAAAGGGCTGGAGAAAAAATAGTAAGAGTAGACCCAAATGCATTTACGACTTCTCCAGAAACAATGATTAATCTTTCTGCTAAAATCACATATTCTAAACAAGGAGGGTTGATGGGTATGGCAATTCATCCGGCTTTGTACGCAGATATTACAACCACTACCAATAATTATGTATTTGTTGCTTATACTTATAATGATGGTGGTGGTTTAAAACTGAGAATTGCCAGACTAATCTACGACAATGATACAAATTCATTGATAGAAGATACATCATTAAATGCCAACGGAACTTTATTAGAAGGACTTCCAGGTAGTGAAGACCATAATTCTGGGAGAATGACTTTTGGACCAGATCAAAAGTTGTACTATACCATAGGAGATCAAGGCGCAAATCAATTTACTTATTCTTGTAACCCTATACTCTCTCAGGTCTTGCCATTATCTCCGACAGACTATGATAATTATCCAGGAAAAACATTGAGAATTAATACAGATGGTAGCATTCCTTCTGATAACCCAACATTAAATGGGGTTAAAAGTCACGTATATTCTTATGGCCACAGAAATGCCCAAGGTATTGTTTTCTCTAATAATGGAGTATTGTACAACTCAGAGCATGGAGCTAAAGTAGATGATGAAATTAATATAGTAACTCATGGAAAAAATTATGGTTGGCCACAAATTGCAGGTTATTACGATAATTTATCATATAACTATTGCAATTGGTCTTCTTTAGAAGGCTCCTGTAACGCAGGGGATTTTAGTGACCACAACTGTCCTTCTGGTGCAGAAACAGCTACTGAATATGAATCTTACCCAACAGCAAACGACTTACCTTTAAATTTTCAAGAACCAATAGGAACGTATGGAAGTACAGCAGCTACAGATCCACCAGGCGGTTATTTAAGCTGGCCTACTGTGGCACCTTCTAGCATAGATATTCACGAAACCGGAAATATTCCAGGATGGGGAAGATCTTTGTTAGTTCCAACTTTAAAAAGAGGAACAATTTACAGAGCAAAATTAACACCAAATGGAGATGATGTAGTAGGTGATGCTTATGAGGAATTTCATTCTTCTAATGATAGATATAGAGATATAGCCATCTCACCAGATGGTTTAACAATTTACGCAGTAACAGATAATTCTGGAGGAACCTCAGGACCATCTTCAGGCGGTGGAGTTTCGATTTCCAATCCTGGTTTAATTGTAAAAATTGAATATGTTGGCCCTCAAGTAAGTAATCCGCCAGTAGCTATTTGTCAAGATATTACAGTAACTTTAGATCCTGACGGTACGGGAACAATTGTTGCGGCTGATATTGATAACAATTCTACTGGAGGCTCAGCAGGCTTAGCATCCTTAGAAATAAGTAATGATACGTTTAGCTGTTTAGATATAGGAAATTCAACAGAAGTGACTTTAGTAGTGACCGATAATGATGGTAATGAGAGTAGATGTACAGCAACGGTAACAGTTCAGCCAAATGCATCACCCTCACCATTTACTGCACCAGCTTTAGATGATGTAGTAAGTAATTGTGGGATTACTGTTGAAGCACCAACGCTTATAAGTAATGCCTGTAGCGAAATTACTGCAACAACTTCAGATCCTGTCACCTATGCATCAGGAGAATCTGGCACTATTACATGGACTTTTGATGATGGAACAAACACTGATACAACCACACAAAATGTAACGGTTAATGCGTTACCCGTACCAACCAATATTGATGTTACACCAAGTGCTACCACGGCAGAGGTTAGCTGGGATAATTTAGAAAGTGTTACCTATAACGTAAGGTATAGAGAACAAGGAAACATTTCATGGGTTTCTGAGGCATCATTTACAAATACAATAACGCTTACGGGCTTAAATTTATCTACCAATTATGAATTACAAATAAATTCTGATTGTGGCAGTTCTCAATCTGCTTATAGCTCATTGGTGAATTTTGCTACAACCAATATCACGTATTGTGCCTCTCAGGGAGTTACAGTTGGACGAATTAGTAATATAACTCTAAGTGGTGAAGGAGCCACGGTAATAAATAACGATTCAGATAATAATAGGGCTTATACGGATTTCACATCAATCACTCCTGTTTTATTAAGGAGTGACGGTATTACAAACTATACACTTACCGTAGAAACCAATTATAATAGTTCTGGTGTTGCAGCATGGATTGATTTTAATCAAGATGGTGATTTTGAAGATTCAGGAGAAAAAGTTTGGAACGATGAGGGAGGTACTACTTCTAATAGTCCCAGAACCAATTCATTTACTATACCTACTGGTGCATTAGCAGGTAAAACAAGAATGAGAATAGCTTCTAGGCAATATTGGACTCCTTCTGGATCATGTGGAACAATAGTTGAAGACAATCAATCTTCTGAAGTAGAAGATTATACCGTTAATATCTTTAGTGGCTTATTGTACAGTGGTAATGTTTGGTCGCCAAATGCACCGAGTGCCTTAACTTCCGCTGATGATATTTTTGTTTTTGACGGTACGTATAATGTAGTTTCAAATATCAATGTGAATAACGTGAGAGTTGAATCTGGTGCAACAATTAACGTAAATAAAGCTAATGCCATATCCGTTAACGGTAATATTGTAAATAATGGAGAGTTTATATTAAACTCAGATTCAAATGAATTTGCTAGTTTATTGGTAGAAGGTAACGTTTTAGGTAATTTAAAATATCATCGTTTTGTAAACTCCAATTCAAATGATAATGACTTAATAGCTCCACCTACTACTGGTGAAAGCTTCGTGGACTTTATTTCAGTAAATGATAATATTGTTACTAACCCAGAAGAAACGCTATATCTTTTTGGTCCTTTTGATAAGTCTTCGGGAGATTACTTAACTTATTCATCTACAGAAACAGCAAATCTTGTTGCAGGAAAAGGTTATAGAACTGCCTCAACAAACAACCAACCGTTTACATTTACGGGTACGGTTACAACTAATAACCTTAATATTCCTGTTGCCAATTCAGGTTCAATATTTCAACAATGGAATCTTATAGGGAACCCATACACTTCTTATATAAAGTTGTCAGATTTTTTATCAGCTAACATGGATCAGTTTGAAACCCAAACAGCAGGTGTGTATGGTTATGATGCAGATGACTCTGACGGTAGCAATTGGCAAATTTGGAATATGGCTTACGCACTATACAATCCTGATGCTACCATTGTGCCTGGCCAAGGTTTCTTTGTGTCATCAGAATCTAATGGAAATATAGTCTTTACAAGAGCAATGAGAACTAATAACTCTTCTGATGATTTTATAGCAGGAAGAACCGAAAATACCATAAGCCATGCTGTAATAAAGTTAAATTCTGATTCTAAGGAATTTTATACAGATTTATATGTTACCAACAATGCAAGTAGAGGTTTAGATGTTGGCTACGATGCAGGTCATTTTGGTGAAGTATCAAATGATTTTGCTATATATTCGGAATTGGTTGAAGACAATCAAGGAAATGATATGGCAATACAAGCAATCAATTTTAATGATATTACAAATAATACAATAATACCACTAGGATTAAATGCAGCACCAGGAGAGCAACTGACCATTAGTTTAAATGCAACAAACCTTCCTTTTGATATTTATTTGCAAGATGTAACCACAAATACATTTACATTATTAAACAATTCAAATTATACGTTTCAGCCAAATATAGAATTAAATGGAACAGGCCGTTTCTATTTAAGGTTTGAAACTAGTGTACTTTCTATTAATGAATCTAAATTAGATCATATTCAAATTTATAATAACAATAGTCTGAAACAGGTTATTGTTAAAGGACACATAAATTTCGAAACTCAATTAACACTATACGATATTCAAGGGAGATCAATTTCAACCTATAGTATTGAAGCTAACACACAACAATTTAGTTTTGGTACAGAAACCTTAGAGCGTGGAGTTTATTTAGTTCAATTATCAAACAATACAAATACTTTCACCAAAAAAGTAATTATTGAATAAATAAATTAATAACTATCATCTGGTTAATATTTTAAAAAGGCTATTCAAATTATTTTGAGTAGCTTTTTTTACACTAATAATTAATCCTTTAATCATAAATTCTTAATTTCGCGACTCGATAAGACTATGGATGTAATGAGTACAAAATTTTCTGAATATAAAGGACTTAACTTGTCAAAAGTTGCTGATGAAATTAGCAGCTATTGGGAAGCGAATAATATCTTCGATAAAAGTGTAACAACCAGAGAAGGAAAACCACCTTATGTGTTTTTTGAAGGGCCTCCTTCAGCCAACGGATTGCCAGGTGTGCATCACGTATTGGCACGTGCCATCAAGGATATTTTTCCACGTTATAAAACCATGAAAGGCTTTCAGGTAAAACGAAAAGCAGGTTGGGATACACACGGTTTACCAATTGAGCTTGGTGTTGAAAAAGAACTGGGAATAACCAAAGAGGATATAGGGACAAAAATTACGGTTGAAGACTACAACGAAGCGTGTAAAAAAGCCGTAATGCGCTATACTGATGTTTGGAATGACCTTACCAAAAAAATGGGCTATTGGGTAGATATGGACAAACCGTACATTACCTACAAGTCAAAATACATGGAAACCGTTTGGTGGTTGCTCAAACAGATTTATGACAAAGACTTAATTTACAAAGGCTATACGATTCAGCCTTATTCACCAAAAGCAGGAACTGGTTTAAGTTCTCATGAGCTAAACCAACCTGGCACTTACCAAGATGTAACCGACACAACGGTAGTTGCCCAATTTAAAGCAAAACCAGAATCTTTGCCAGATTTTCTTCAGAATGAAGGAGATATTTATTTTTTGGCATGGACAACAACACCTTGGACATTACCAAGTAACACAGCATTGACGGTTGGTCCTAAAATTGAATATGTTTTAGTTGAAACTTACAACCAATACACGTTTAAACCAATGAACGTTGTTTTAGCTAAAAATTTAGTAGCTAAACAATTTGATGGTAAATACAAACAGGTTGAAACCAAACCGGGATTAATTGAATACAAAGAAGGAGATAAAAAGATTCCTTTTTACATTGTTAAAGAATTTCTAGGTAAAGATTTAGTAGGAATAACTTACGAGCAATTATTACCATACGCCTTGCCAAACGATAATCCTGAAAATGCATTCAGAGTCATTTCTGGGGATTTCGTAACGATTGAAGATGGTACAGGTATTGTACACACTGCGCCAACTTTTGGAGCAGACGATGCTTTGGTAGCTAAACAAGCCTCACCAGAAATACCACCACTTTTAGTAAAAGACAAAAACGGCAATTTAGTGCCGCTAGTAAATTTACAAGGGAAGTTTAGGCCAGAAATGGGAGAGTTCGCTGGTAAATACGTAAAAAACGAGTATTATAGCGATGGCGAAGCACCCGAGAAATCTGTTGATGTAGAACTTGCCATAAAATTAAAAACAGAAAACAGAGCCTTTAAGGTTGAAAAATATAAGCACAGTTACCCAAACTGCTGGAGAACGGACAAACCAATTTTATACTATCCATTAGACTCGTGGTTTATAAAAATTACAGATGTAAAAGGAAGAATGCATGAGTTAAATACTAATATTAATTGGAAACCAAAATCAACAGGTGAAGGACGTTTTGGAAACTGGTTAGCCAATGCAAACGATTGGAATTTGTCGCGTTCACGTTTTTGGGGAATTCCTTTACCAATTTGGAGGACTGAAGACGGAAAAGAACAAATCTGTATTGGTTCTATTTCAGAATTAAAATCTGAAATGAAAAAGGCGGTTGAAGCAGGCTTAATGAAAGAAGATATTTTCCAAGGTTTTGAAGTTGGTAATATGTCTGATGAAAATTATGAAATGGTAGATCTTCATAAAAATGTAGTAGACAATATTACGTTAGTTTCAGCTTCAGGCAAACCTATGAAACGCGAAAGCGACTTGATTGATGTGTGGTTCGATTCTGGTTCTATGCCTTATGCCCAGTGGCATTACCCATTTGAAAATAAAGAAAAGGTAGATGAGACTTGGAGAAAAGCAGACTTTATTGCTGAAGGTGTAGATCAAACTAGAGGATGGTTTTATACGCTTCATGCTATTGCAACTATGATTTTTGATGATGTAGCCTACAAGAATGTAGTTTCTAATGGTTTGGTTTTAGATAAAAACGGTCAAAAGATGTCTAAGCGTTTAGGTAATGCTACAGATCCTTTTGAAACACTTTCAAAATACGGAGCAGATGCCACGCGTTGGTATATGATAAGTAATGCCAATCCATGGGACAACTTAAAGTTTGATATAGAAGGAATTGCTGAGGTAAGCCGAAAATTCTTCGGCACATTATATAATACCTATTCATTTTTTACACTTTATACCAATATTGATGGATTTAAGTATGAGGAGGCTGATATTCCATTAAACGAACGTCCAGAAATAGACCGTTGGATTCTGTCTGAATTAAATACGTTAATAGGAAAAGTTGATAAATTCTATGAAGAATATGAGCCAACAAAAGCTGCACGTGTAATTTCAGATTTCACACAAGATTATTTAAGTAATTGGTATGTGCGCTTAAGTAGAAGGCGTTTTTGGAAAGGCGATTATCAAACCGATAAAATTTCTGCTTACCAAACACTTTATACCTGTATGGTAACAATCGCTAAACTAGGAGCACCAATAGCACCATTTTTTATGGATCGTTTGTATTTAGATCTAAATGCAATATCTCAAAAAGAAGCTTTTGAAAGTGTACATTTAGCAGAGTTTCCTAAAGTAGATGAAAATGCTATAGATAAAGTTTTGGAGCGTAAAATGGAAAATGCCCAAACAATTTCATCTCTGGTTTTATCGTTGAGAGCTAAGGAGAAAATTAAAGTGCGCCAGCCGTTGCAAAAGATTATGATTCCGGTTGATAATGAGCAACAAAAGAATGAAATTAATGCGGTTGCCGATTTAATAAAACATGAAGTAAATATAAAGCAAGTAGAATTGCTGGAAGACGCTTCAGACATATTGGTAAAGCAGATTAAACCTAATTTTAAGGTACTTGGACCAAGGTTTGGAAAAGATATGAAACTGATTGCTAATGCTATAAATGCCTTAGATTCAGATGATATCAAAAAAATTGAGCAAAACAGTAGTTTAGATGTTGAAATTAACGGAAAAAATGTTACTTTAGGATTGGAAGATGTAGAGATTACGTCCCAAGATATTGAAGGGTGGCTTGTTGCGAGTCAAGGTTCGTTAACAGTAGCTCTAGATGTAACTATAACTGAAGAATTGCGTAATGAAGGGATTGCTCGTGAGCTTGTAAATCGTATTCAAAATTTACGAAAAGATTCAGGATTTGAAGTTACAGACAGAATTGATGTACAAATTCAAAAAGATGAGCAAATTGTTGAAGCTGTATCTTTAAATGAAGCATATATTAAATCTGAAACATTAACCGAAACGTTAAAAATTATTGATAAAGTAAACGATGGAATAGAAATTGCATTTGACGATGTAAGCACCAAATTGTTTATTCAAAAACATTAAAAAAATTATGGCAACAGATACAAAAAACAGATACTCTGATAAAGATTTAGAAGAATTCAAAACGTTGATCCAAGATAAGATTGACAAAGCTGAGCACGATTTAGAATTAATTAAAAGTGCTTACATGAATGATCATAATAACGGTACAGACGATACGTCACCAACCTTCAAAGCTTTTGAAGAAGGTAGTGAGACCATGAGCAAAGAAGCGAATTCTGCTTTGGCCATTAGACAAGAAAAATTCATTCGTGATTTAAAAAATGCAATTATCCGTATTGAAAACAAAACCTATGGTGTCTGTCGTGTAACGGGAAAATTAATTGCTAAAGAGCGATTAAAATTAGTGCCTCATGCTACACTAAGTATCGAAGCCAAAAACATGCAGAAGTAATATATATTCCTGCAAAAAGCAGGAATCTCATAAATTGAGATTTCATTTTGAACAACAAAAAAAATACTCAGCCCTGTTTTATAAAATTCAGGGCTTTTTTAGTTTTTGTATTTTCTTTTTTGGCATTTATATTATCAGCCCAAAACAAACTTGAAAAGCAGCTCTTTGCTGAAAACATTCAAACCATTGCCATTAACGGAAATCAGATTTTTAATATTTTGGTTTCGACCTCAAAAAAAGATCAAATTTTCATCTATTCAAAACTTGATGGGGAATACCAAGACCAGTTTCAATTGGTCACAAAACAGCAGAACGATTCTTTAAATCTTAGTCTCAAAAGATTGCCGTTTACAACTAAACCGGATGACAAGCGGAATGCGCATAAGCTTGTGGCTGCAACATTACACATAGAAATTCCTGAAGGTCTTAACCTAAATATTTTAAGTGATATTGGTTCTGTAAAATTAAATGGAAATTTTAACATGCTTTCTGTTGAGTTATTACAAGGCCATGCAGAAATTACTGGGTTTGTAAATAATGCAACCGTTAACACATTGGTTGGTTACATTTATGTTAAAACCAAAAACGCCGAGGTGAAGGCAAATTCTAATAATGGTAAGGTTGAAATTGATAAATTTATGGCTATAGATTCCTATTGGAAACTACAGTCCATTAACGGAGACATAACAGTTATAAACCAACATTAATCACTTACTTTTGAGCAAATTTTAATTATGTCCCTAAAAAAAGCAATACTTCTCATTGTTGTCATTTTACTGATAGATCAAATTAGTAAAATCTATATTAAAACCAACTTTGTACTCAATGAGGATTTAGCTGTTTTTTCGTGGTTTAAAATAGCCTTTGTAGAAAACGATGGTATGGCTTGGGGCACAAAACTGAGTGATGTATTTTCGTTTATTTCAGATAGATCAGCGAAGCTCATTTTAACTTTATTCAGAATTGTAGCTGTTACAGGCATTGCTTATTGGTTGGTAAATGTTGCCAAACAGAAGAGACCTAAAATTCTCGTTTTTGCCATAGCCATTATTTTTGCTGGTGCTTTGGGAAATATCATTGATTCTGTGTTTTACGGTGTGTTATTTAGTGATAGTGCATTTGAAATTGCACAGTTTTTGCCAGAAGAAGGTGGTTATGCAGGTGTTTTTCATGGTAAGGTGGTAGATATGTTGCACTTTCCTATTTATAGTGGTGTTTTGCCAGAATGGTTGCCGTTTTTTGGAGGGAGCTATTTTTCTTTTTTCGATCCGGTGTTTAATGTGGCAGACGTTGCTATTAGTACAGGTATTGGAATTTTAATTGTGTTTAATAAGAAAGCTTTTAAGGAATACCCTAAAACTGAAACACTCGATTTGGAGTCACACAATAATCCAATCTAATATCATTTGTTGAAACTTCAAAAATATCAGTTTCTTCATCAAAAAAGGACAAGCCAATTTTAATGGTTTCAGGTTTACAATTAGCTAAAAAGCGATCGTAAAAACCTTTGCCGTAACCAATTCGGTTTCCTTTTAAATCGAATGCTAATAAGGGAATAAAAACGACTTCTATTTGTTCTGGAGTAATCTCAATACCATCAACAGGTTCTGGAATATTATAATTATTTTTTTGGATTTTTGTGTTGTCAGTAAGTAAATAGTGCGTCATTGAGTAATCTTCAAAATTACTTTTAGAAACGACTATATTTTTATCTTTTCCAGATAGAATATTTAAAATATAATCTGTGTTTATTTCTTTTTGCTCTTCAATATTTAAAAAAATATGGTAGAGCGATTTCTCCCAAATCTCCAATTTTAAGAGTTGGTTGGAAATGGATAAACTGTAGTCTTCTATTTTTTCAAAAGATAAACTTTGTCTAAGCTTTTTGTATTTTATTCGTAGATCGTGCTTTGGCATTATTCTTCAATCTTAGTAGAAATATGGAAAATAGCATCTCCTTGATAGATAATAGGAGATTCATTCACATTAAAAATATATCCATCATTTGGAGCTTTTACAAAATGGTTAAAACTACCATATGGATCGGTTATATTTCCAAGGATGTCTCCTTTTTTTACTTCAGAATTTATTAATACCGTTGACTTAAACATACCAGAAAATTTAGCGCGTATCCACTTACTTTCTGAAACATAGATGCAAGGTTTTTTAGGTTGGGAAACCTTAAATTTAGAGCTAAGCATGCCTAAATGACTTAGGATTCGCTTTGTGCCGTTAACACCAGTATTTGTTATTGTATTGTCAATATGAAATGATTTTCCTCCTTCAAATAAAAGAATTGGGATTTTCAGTTTGTGACAAGTATTTCTAAAGGATTTTTTAAGGTTTTGTGAATAGTAAATAAATGGAGCTCCAAATAATTCTGCAAGTTCTTTTAATGCATTGTCATTTTGTACAATTCGAATTTGAGCTGAATTAAAACGCCCAGATCCACCTGTGTGGAAATCCAAAACCAAATCTGCGTGTGGTAAAACTTCGGTCACTAGTTTAAATGCTACTCTACTAGCTAACGATCCGCCTTGGATACCAGGAAAAACACGGTTGAGGTCTCTACCATCCGGAAATTCTCGATCCATATGGATAAAGCCAAAAACATTAATAACTGGCAAACAAATAATAGTTCCTTTCCTGGGCTTATTGATTCCTTTGGCAATAATCTGCCGAACAATTTCAACACCATTAACTTCATCACCATGAATACCAGCAGTCATTAAAACAGTTGGGCCAGGTTTCTTAGAACGTTCAATTATTATAGGAACTTGTATTGAGTTTTGGGTGTGGAGTTTGGCAACTTCAAAATTTACCGTTGCACTTTTACCAAGCGGAATGGATTCACCTAAAATTTCCAAAACTTTTTTATCACTCATTTTACGTTCTATTTCGTTCAATAAAGGTGATAATAGCACGCGCAATATTTTTGCTGGTGGCGTTTTCAATACCTTCAAGTCCAGGTGTAGAATTTACCTCCAATAATAAAGGTCCGCGTGCAGATTGTAGCATGTCTACACCACAAACAGGTAGTTTTAATGCTTTGGCAGCATTCATTGCTAATTTTAATTCGTCTGTATCTAATTTAATGATATTCGCAGAGCCACCACGATGTAAGTTAGATCTAAATTCACCCTCTTTACCTTGTCGTTTCATTGCACCAACTACTTGGCCATCTACAACTAATGCTCTTAAGTCAGCGCCTTTGGCTTCTTTAATATATTCTTGTACTATAACTCTAGCTTGTAATCCATTAAAAGCTTCCAATACAGATTCAGCTGCATTTTTGGTTTCAGCCAAAACCACTCCAAGACCTTGGGTTCCTTCTAGTAGCTTAATGATTACAGGTGTGCCTCCGACAGATTTAATTACTTCCTCAACGTCTCTAGAGTAATTGGTAAAAACAGTTTTGGGCATCCCTATTCCTGCTTTGCTCAAACGTTGCAGACTTCTCAACTTGTCGCGAGAACGTATTATGGCATCAGATGAGGCAATGGTAAATACTCCCATTTCTTCAAACTGTCTAACAACAGCACATCCATAAAATGTAACAGATGCGCCAATTCTTGGTATAATTGCATCAACGTAATCTAAATAACGATCTCTGTAATAGATAGTTGGCTTTTCTTTTTCTATTATTATTTCGCATTTTAGAGGGTCAATTATCTCTACCTCATGATTTCGTTTTTCAGCCTCTTCAACAAGACGTTGAGTTGAATATAAATGCGGATTGCGCGAAAGTATTACAATGTTCATTATTTGTTTTTAGTGTTAAATGACTGTTTTTCTAAGTCTACATCGACAATGAATTTCTTTTTTAAAAATTGTCTTCCAATAAGTACAGGAAACCTCATGTCTGCTCTTGTGCTTAAAGTTAAGTTAATCTTGTATGTTTTACCAAAGAATACAACGTCTGTTTTTATTTTATAACGATTTTCCTTGTGGCCGTTGCTACTTTTTACATCCGTGTAAGTGTAGTTTTCAAATATAATATCTTCACTTTTAAAATTAGGGTGACCTTTACTTTCAAAGGTACAGCGAAGTGTATTGTTTTCTTCTATAATTTTCGAACAGTGTATTGCAGATGTATATGCACCAGTATCAATTTTTACGTCGATTTCAAATAGATTCAAACTCGGAAAATCAACACGGTCAATACGTCCCAAAATTTTTTTACTCATAAATTTTTATTTAAAAAAGAGATGAAAGGTAAGCATAAAGTTTAGTGTGCCATTACAGATTTACGATATATTCTTACCTTTGAATAGATGCCAGAAACTACCTTAGACATACAGATAAAAACGCTTCCTCACCAACCTGGTGTGTACCAATATTTTGATACGGATGAGAATTTAATATATGTCGGAAAAGCAAAAGATATAAAAAAGCGAGTAAGCAGTTATTTCACAAAGCATCACGATTATGGTAAAACTCGGGTTTTAGTTAAGAACATTGTTTCCGTAAAACACATTGTTGTAGAAACTGAGAACGATGCGTTGTTGCTGGAAAATAATCTTATAAAAAAATACAAGCCCAAGTACAATGTATTGCTAAAGGACGATAAATCCTACCCTTGGATTTGTATAAAGAAAGAACGTTTTCCAAGAATTTTTCCTACCCGACGGATAATTAAGGATGGCTCTGAGTATTTTGGACCATACACAAGCATGAAAACCGTAAAAACACTTTTGGGTTTAATAAAAGGATTGTATCAATTACGAACGTGTAATTACGATTTAGCTGAAGAAAAAATAGAAGCTGGTAAATACAAAGTTTGTTTAGAGTATCATTTAGGAAACTGTAAAGGACCGTGTGAAGGCTTGGAAACAGAAGAAGAATATTACGAAAAAATAACTGCAATTCGCGAAATTTTAAAAGGAAACTTTAAAGATTCTCTACAGCAATTTAGAATGCAAATGAAACGCTACGCTGAAAATATGCAGTTTGAAGATGCTCAAAAAATAAAAGAAAAGCTAGAAATACTTGAAAATTATCAAGCCAAGTCAACCATTGTGAACCCTAAGATTAGTAATGTAGATGTGTTTTCAATTGTAAGTGATGAAACGTACGCTTATGTCAATTTTTTGCAATTAAGTTATGGGTCAATCATTAGGTCTCATACCTTGGAATTGAAAAAGAAACTCCAAGAAACCGATGAAGAATTATTAGAGTTGGCAATTATAGAAATCAGGCAACGCTTCAATTCAAATTCAAAGGAAATTTATGTTCCATTTAAAGTGAATTTGGGAGATGAAATAAAGGTAACGATCCCTAAACTCGGAGATAAAAAAAGCATTTTAGATTTATCTGAACGAAATGCTAAGTACTACCGAATGGATAAACTGAAGCAAGTAAAATTAGTAGATCCAGATCGCCATGCCAACCGAATAATGGCACAAATGAAAGCGGATTTACGGTTAACAGAAGAGCCACGACATATTGAATGCTTTGATAATTCCAACATACAAGGAACAAATCCGGTTGCAGCCTGTGTAGTGTTTAAGAACGGCAAACCCAGTAAAAAAGATTACAGACATTTTAATATAAAAACTGTAGAGGGTCCAGATGATTTTGCATCAATGGAAGAAGTGGTTTACAGACGTTATAAAAGGTTATTGGATGAAGACCAACCCTTACCACAATTAATAATTATAGATGGAGGAAAAGGTCAATTATCTTCTGCTTTAAAAAGTTTAGAAATTTTAGGTTTACGAGGAAAAATTGCGATTATCGGTATTGCAAAACGTTTAGAAGAATTATTCTATCCAGATGATCCAATTCCTTTATATTTAGACAAAAAAAGTGAAACACTAAAAATTATCCAGCAGTTAAGAAATGAAGCGCACCGTTTCGGGATTGAGCATCATAGAAACCGAAGAAGTAAAGGTGCTTTAAAGACAGAACTGGAAAATATTAAAGGAGTTGGAGAGCAAACAATTATAGATTTAATGAAACAATTTAAGTCCGTAAAACGTATTGCCAATGCCAAGTTAGATGAATTAGAGGCTGTTGTTGGAGTATCACGTGCAAACAAAGTATATAATTATTACCATAAAGAAGAAATATAAAAAACTGTTGCTGTATGGTTCTTAAAAACCTACAGGATTTAATATGAAAGTAAACAACCTTATTACAATATTGCTTTTCATTGTGCTTTTTCCTTTAAATGCACAAGAAAGCGTTTCAAACTCTAAGTCAGATCCTAAAGTAGGATTGGTTTTAAGTGGAGGTGGAGCCAAAGGTTTTGCACATATAGGAGTATTAAAGGTTATTGATAGCTTGGGCATAAAAATCGATTATATTTCAGGTACCAGTATGGGAGCAATTATTGGCTCGCTCTATGCTACAGGATACTCTGGCAAGCAATTGGAAGAAATGTTTAAGAGTCAAGATTTTGATGTATTGATAAATGATAGATTTCCGAGAGCCACAAAGTCGTTTTATGAACGAGAGAATGCTGAAAAATACGCAATAAGTCTTCCCTTTGATGGGTTTAAGGTAAATCTCCCTTCAGCTTTATCACGAGGTCAGAATGTTTATAATCTATTATATCAATTAATGCTTCCGGTTAATGATATCAATGACTTTACTAAGTTGCCAACTCCATTTTTTTGCGTTGCTACAAATATTGAAACAGGTGAGCCTATAATAATGGAGCATGGAAATTTAGCCCAAGCCGTATCGGCAAGTGGTGCATTACCCTCTTTATTTCAACCAGTTGTTTTTGAAGATAAAATTTTAATTGATGGTGGTGTGACCAATAATTTTCCAGTAGAAGAATTGAGGGCAAAAGGAATGGATATCATTATTGGTGTAGATGTACAAGATGCTTTAAAAGATCGTGAAGCTTTGAAGTCTGCTCCCGAAATTTTATTACAAATCAATAATTTCCGCACCATCAATGCAATGAAAAACAAAGCAGCACTTACGGATGTTTATATAAAACCAGACATCACCAATTTTTCAGTAGTATCTTTTAATGAAGGCGGTGACATTATTGCGAATGGTGAAGCAGCTGCACGAAGAAATATTTCTGAACTTTCAAAAATTAAGTCCAGTCAAACCTCGGATTTCGAACGTCCAATGCTAAAACCAATAGATAGCATAAAAATCAACTCTGTTTGGATAGATGGTAAGGATAGATATACGAGGTCTTATCTTATAGGAAAGTTAAAACTTAAAGGTGAAAATAAAATTAGTTTTGAGAGTTTCAGAAAAGGTATCAATAATCTTATAGCCACAAATAATTTTGACACCTTTAGGTATTGTTTAGAGCAAACAGAAGAAAAATTCACTTATAATTTAAGAGGAGAAATTAGGGAGGCAGAAACAACAACTTTTTTGAGACTAGGCATACATTATGACGATTTATATAAAAGTGCATTGCTTGCAAACCTTACAAAAAAACGCTTACTTTTTGATAATGACATTGCGTCTTTAGACTTGATTCTTGGAGATAATTCAAGATATAATTTTAATTATTTTATTGATAAAGGGTATTATATTAGTATTGGTTTAAAGTCGCGTTTTAACCAATTCAATAAAAATGTAAACCCACAGTTGGCACTAGAACAAGATTCACCACTTATATCAGACTTAAACAAAATTGACGCACAAATTTCAGATTTTACAAACCAAGCTTATTTACAAACTATTTTTAGACAAGACTTTGCGTTACGAGCAGGTGTAGAGCATAAACATTTAAAAATAACTTCTGAAACTTTGATAAATGAAAATCAAGAAGACGAATTTACTTTTGAGAACACGGATTATTTTAGTTTTTTCGGAAATCTAAAGTTTGATGATTATACAGATCCTTATTTTCCTAAAAGCGGATTTTACTTTAATGGCACTTTTCATCTTTATTTTAATGCTTCAGGTTTTAATAAAAGTTTTGATGAATTCTCAATAGCAAAAGCAGACATTGGCCATGCATTTAGTTTTAGTGATAAATTGACACTTAAAACAGAAGGTAATGGAGGTTTTAAAATTGGTGATAAATCTACCAATACCTTAGGGTTTGGAATTGGAGGTTATGGTGCAAATTTTATAAATAACTTTTACTCGTTTTATGGTTACGATTATTTAGAACTTACGGGAGATAGTTTTGTGAAAGCAACTTTTACTTTAGATTATGAGATTTTCAATAAGCATCATATAATGCTGGCGGCAAATTATGCCAACATAGACGATGGGCTTTTTGAAACAGGTCAGTTTTTTTCTTCACCAGATTTTAGTGGCTATGCCTTGGGCTATTCTTTAGAAACCTTTTTAGGACCTTTAGAAGCAAAATATACCTACTCGCCAGAAACAGGAGAGGATTATTGGTTTTTTAATCTTGGGTTTTGGTTTTAAGTTAAAAATCCCCAACTTTGTGTAATAATGATTCAATTCTGGCCCAACATAAAACTTCACTTACACTTTCTCATGAAGAGAAACCCAGAATAAACCTGCATTTTTTGTACCTTTAAAAAGAAGTTAGTTTTATACAGATAAACGTATAAACAAATCAACCTTTAAACATTTCAACAAAATGCCATTTTATCATAAATTAGGAAAGATTCCACCAAAACGCCACACACAGTTCAAAAAACCAAATGGTGATTTCTACTACGAGCAGCTATTTGGTACCATTGGTTTTGATGGTATGTCAACCAACAGTTATCACGAGCAACGACCAACGCAGGTTAAAGAAATTAAAAGACAATACAGCGTTGCACCAAAGATTGCAAAAGAAAACAATATGCAATCTTACCGTTTTAAAGGCTTTCAAGTAAAACCAGAAAATGACTATTTAGATAGTAGAAAAACAGTTCTGACCAATAGCGACTGCAGTATTATTTTAGCAGCGCCAAAAAGTTCCACTAAGGATTACTTTTATAAAAATACGGATGCGGATGAGTTAATTTTTATACATAAAGGAACAGGAAAACTTAGAACTCACCTAGGAAATTTAGATTTTAAATACGGAGACTATTTGGTTGTTCCTAGAGGTATAATTTATAAACTCGATTTTGATACCGAAGACAACAGACTGTTTATAGTAGAATCTAGACGACCAATTTACACGCCAAAACGCTACCGCAATTGGTTTGGGCAACTGCTAGAACATTCACCATTTTGTGAGCGCGATTTACGCCAACCACAAGAATTAGAAACCAATAACGAATCTGGTGAGTTTCTAATTAAAATTAAAAAACAAGACGAAATTTTTGATATGGTCTATGCTTCACATCCTTTTGATGTAGTGGGTTACGATGGTTACAATTATCCTTATGCATTTTCAATTCATGATTTTGAACCTATAACAGGAAGAATCCACCAGCCACCACCAGTACATCAAACCTTTGAAACCGATGCTTTTGTAGTTTGTAGTTTTGTGCCACGATTATACGATTATCATCCATTAAGTGTGCCAGCTCCTTATAATCACAGTAATATTGATAGTGATGAAGTATTGTATTACGTAGATGGGGATTTTATGAGTAGAAATGATATAGATGCAGGTCATATTTCACTGCATCCAGCAGGTATTCCTCACGGTCCACATCCAGGAGCAATGGAGCGCAGTATTGGTAAGGTTAAAACAGATGAATTAGCTGTGATGGTAGATACATTCAAACCCTTAAAAGTTACTGAGGAAGCATTAAAAATTGCTGATGGTAGTTACTATAAATCTTGGCTGGAATAATTGATTATATCAACAAACTAATTAACTGAAAACATACCATTATTTCATGAATCAAAATAAATTACCTGCAGATCCAGTATCGTTAATATTGGGAATCATCTCATTAGTTTTGGGTATAACGGGATGCTGTTGTTATGGTATTCCGGCCGTTATAACATTAGTTCTGGCAATTATAGGATTGGTGTTGGCTGATAAAAGTATAAGGGAATATAAAAGTAATCCTGATGCGTTTCCGCCACATAGTTACAACAATGTAAATACAGCAAAAATCATCAATATTATCGCTATAGTTTTTAACGGAATTATTGTTGGTGTTGTCCTCATAATCTTTATACTATATGGTACATTAATGTCCACAGCAGTTTTAGAAGGTATTAGAGATGGAGATTTTGAATATGAAGACACCAACTACGAAGAGTATCAATGGGAAAATGATACCATTAACGATTGGGAAGAAGAAGATTATATAATAGAAGAAACAATAGATTCCACTAACATTGATAGTTTGGAATTAAATTAAACAGGAAAACTAAAACCATTTTGGATTTTGTTTTTTGAAAATAAGAGATTTATAAATTTTTAATATTATGGCAAAAGAAATAAAAAATGTCGATTACGGACTAGAAAAAATATTTGAAGGAGCACAAGATTTTCTTCCACTTTTAGGTACGGATTATGTTGAATTTTATGTTGGCAATGCTAAGCAAGCTGCTCATTTTTATAAAACAGCTTTTGGGTTTCAATCTTATGCTTATAGAGGTTTAGAAACCGGTTCAAAAGATTCAGTAAGCTATGTGTTGAAACAGGATAAAATTAGGTTGGTACTTACAACTCCTCTAAACAGTAAATCAGAAATCAATAAACACATCGTTAAACATGGAGACGGTGTAAAAGTGGTGGCACTTTGGGTAGATGATGCTCGCAAATCTTATGAAGAAACAACAAAACGTGGTGCAAAGTCTTTTATGGAACCTGTTGTGGAAAAAGACGAATTTGGTGAAGTCGTAAGAGCAGGAATTTACACTTATGGAGAAACCGTGCACATGTTTGTTGAGCGCAAAAACTATAAAGGTAAATTTATGCCAGGTTTTAAAGCATGGAAAAGCGATTACAATCCTGAACCAACAGGCTTAAAATACATAGACCACATGGTGGGTAATGTAGGTTGGGGAGAAATGAATACTTGGGTAAAATGGTATGAAGATGTAATGGGTTTTGTTAACTTTTTGTCTTTTGATGACAAGCAAATCCATACCGAATACTCTGCATTAATGAGTAAAGTGATGAGTAATGGAAATGGCAGAATAAAATTCCCGATTAACGAGCCAGCTGAAGGCAAAAAACGCTCGCAAATAGAAGAATACTTAGATTTCTACGAAGGTTCTGGTGTACAACATATTGCAGTTGCAACAGATGATATCATTTCAACCGTTGCTAAATTAAAATCAAGAGGTGTAGAGTTTCTATCAACTCCTCCAGAAGAATACTACAGAGCTGTTCCAGGTAGATTAGATGAGTTTAGCCATGAGCTAATAGAAGATATTGAAACCTTAAAGGGTTTAGGGATAATGATAGATGCAGATGAAGAAGGCTACTTGCTTCAAATTTTCACAAAACCTGTAGAAGACAGGCCAACTTTGTTTTTTGAAATCATTCAACGTATGGGAGCACGAGGTTTTGGAGCTGGTAATTTCAAAGCGTTATTTGAATCTATAGAAAGAGAACAAGAAAAAAGAGGAACACTCTAAAAGAAAAGCGCGTTTAACAACCCTAAATGTTAAACGCGCTAATAAAAAAACCAACTCTAAAATCTACAAGATTTTATATCCTACGCCAACCAATAAAAAATTGGCTCTAGAGGTAATATCACTATCACCTGTATAGAAATTATTTAATTGAAAACTGTACTTTGCTTGTGCAAAGAATTTGTCAGTAATATCATAGCTTGGTCCAATTACGGCAAATATTCCTAGTTTGCTGTAGTCATCAACTATATCCTCAAGCAAGTAGTTAAACGCAGGCCCAAGTAGTAAGCTAAACTCATCTGAGACATTGTACTTCCCTAAAGCACCTAGGTAAAGCGAATTGTTGTCTTCAATAGCCCCAAACAATAATTCTGGTTGTAAATCAATTTTTTCGGTAAGAGTAATATTAGTTAGTGCGCCTATATAAAAACCACTACTCTTGTTTCCCAAATCAAATTCTTCCCCATTAACTTTAAAATTAATATCGAGATTAAGATAGCCTCCAACAGCAGAAAGGTTAAAGTCTTGCGCAGATAGATTTAAAGCTGTTGTAATTAAAAGAAGACATAAACAAAATTTGTGTTTTTCCATAATTGTTATATTTATTTGGTTAATTATATTAGCTCATCGTGAAAACTTGAAAATGTGAGCATTAACCGAAAAATTAATAATATCAGCCAAGGTTTTTGGATTGTATTTCAATGTTTTGCTACATTTGGAATAGTAATTGTATTTAAGACAATTGTAACACAATAAATAAGTTACATTAATTACTTTTACAGCCTAATTAGTTATGAAACATATATTTACCATAATAGTATTGTTGGTAGGATTTCAATCCTCTGATGTAAAAAAAGAGTCTGCTTTTAAGGAAGGTGAGTGGTTTGAGTTTAGAATGAGTTACAGCGGCTGGTTTAAAGCTGGTGAAGCTACTTTAAAAGTAGATGAAAAAGAATTAAATGGTAAAACAGTATACCATGTGGTTGGAAAAGGAAAAACAACAGGTTTAGCTAATGCCTTTTTTAAAGTAAGAGATCGCTACGAAAGCTATTTCGATAAAGAAACAGGCGCACCATATAAATTTATTAGGAAAATAGATGAAGGCGGTCATACTAAAGACATTGAAATAGATTTTGATCACAAAAACAGAAAAGCTGAGGTCTTTAACAAAAAATATAAACAAGTAAAAACAGTTGCAACCGAACAAGATGTTCAAGATATGGTTTCAATGTATTACTATTTAAGAAACAGTATAGATGCAGAATCTCTAAAAAAAGGGGATGAAATAAAAACCAATATGTTTTTTGATGAAGAAAACTATGGCTTCAAACTTAAATATCTAGGTGAGGAAACCATTAAAGTAGATGTGAACGGTTCAGATGTTAAAGTAAAAACCCTGAAATTTAGACCCTATGTAATGGCTGGCCGTGTGTTTAAAGAAGAAGAAAGCTTAACCCTTTGGGTAAGCGCAGATAAAAATAAAATACCGTTAAAAATTAAAGCAGATTTAGCAGTAGGTTCGCTTCGCGCAGACCTAGTAGCATTTAAAGGCTTAAAACATTCCTTCAAAATAGTATTTGATTAAAAAAAATATGCACGATTTACATAAATTTGATAATGTCGTTAAAGAACTTCAAAAGAAGTACATTGCGATAGACCAAGATACTGATGACCATTTATACGGCTTGCTTTACAGCAAGCCGATTACTTATTGGGACTACATACAAACCGATGCGCTGTTAAACCTTCAAATTCAGCGCACTACGTTGCCAGATGAAATGGTGTTTATCGCCTATCATCAAATCAACGAACTTATCTTTAAAATGATACTTTGGGAAATGTCTCAGGTAGCAGAAAAAGAAAATATCGATGTTACATATTTTGAAAGTAAGATAATGCGAATAAGTCGTTATTTCGATATGTTAACCACCTCCTTTAACATAATGAGAGAAGGTATGGAGGTAGAACAATACATGAAGTTTAGGTACACTTTAACTCCAGCAAGTGGTTTTCAAAGTGCACAATACAGGCTTATAGAATTTGCATCAACAGAATTAATTAACCTAATTGACTATAGATTTAGAAAGGATATTGACCGCGACACACCATATACACACGCTTTTGAGCATCTATATTGGCAAGCCGCAGGAAAAGACCATAAAACAGGTAAAAAATCTACACTTTTAGTTAATTTTGAAAAACGTTATAAAGACGAGTTTTTAAGGTTTATGGAAAAGTATAATACCAAAAACCTATGGACACGCTTTAAAGAGCTACCGTTAAAAGACCAAAAAGACGAAAGTTTGGTAAAGGCCATGCGACATTACGATTATACCGTAAACGTTACATGGGTAATGGCACATTATAATGCTGCAAAGCATTATATTGAAAGTGGTATAGGAGATGGCGAAGCTACAGGAGGAAGTGACTGGAAAAAATACATGCATCCCAAATACCAAAAACGTATTTTCTTTCCAGATTTATGGACGGACGAAGAATTAAAAAATTGGGGAAATAACTTATAATTAAACTAATTAATGCAGTTAAAACGATTAATAGCAATAACCGTAATTGCAATAGGGATTTATTCCTGTAAGAATGATAATTCAGCAAAAGAAGCAATCAAAAAAGAAATTGCAGAAGTTGTTGAAAAAGAAAAAATACTAGAATTTGGCTTTGATGTAGAGCAATACATTATTAAGCGAGATACTATTAAAAAAGGAGATAGTTTCGGCGAAATTTTAGAGCGTAATCATATTGGCTACCCAAAGATTTTTCAAATAGCTGAAAAAGCACGTGATACTTTTGATATCAGAAGACTTCAAGTAGGTAAACCCTATACTTTGCTTTTCCCAAAAGCTAGAATAAGCGACAGTATTCAAAGTCCAAATACGTTTATATATCAACCTAATGCAGAAGATTATGTGGTTATAAACATGAACGATTCAATTCATGCCTATAAAAGTAAAAAACCAATAACTTATGTTGAGAAAACTGCTACAGGAGTCATTGAAAATAACATTTCCCAAACGCTAGAAGAAAAAGGTTTGAGCCAAAGATTAGCCTATAAAATGGCAGATGAAATCTATGCTTGGACTATAGATTTTAGACGACTTCAAAAAGGTGATAGATTCAAGGTTATTTATACAGATAAATATATTGACGATACCATATATGCTGGTGTTCACAATGTAAAAGCAGCATATTTTGAGCACAATGGAGATTCATTATATGCATTTCAATTTGAAACCGATTCAGTTAAAGGCATAAGAGATTATTTTAATGAAAACGCCAAAAACTTAAGGCGTGCTTTTTTAAAAGCACCTGTTAAGTTTAGTAGAATATCGTCAAGGTATAATTTAAAAAGGCGAATTGCACATTATGGTTACAGAATAAAAGCCCATAGAGGAACAGATTTTGCTGCGGCAAACGGCACTCCAATTATGGCTACTGCAAACGGAACTGTAACAAAATCTAGCTATAGTAGAGGTAATGGCAAATATGTAAAGATTAGGCACAATGTAACTTATGAAACACAATATTTACACATGTCGCGCAGAAATGTTAAGGTTGGTGAGTTTGTGAAACAAGGAGATATCATTGGTTTTGTAGGAAATACAGGGAGCTCATCTGGTAATCATGTGTGTTATCGTTTCTGGAAAAATGGACAACAAGTAGATCCTTTTAGGCAAAAATTACCTGAAGCTAAACCAATTTCAGATAGTCTTAAAATAACATACCTAGACTATATTGCACCAATAAAACAACGTCTTGATAACATTTTCTTTTTTGAAAGGGATATTGAGCAAGAAGGACTTACAATAACTCCAGACCCAAACGCAGATATACAATAATGGCACTGAAAACAAGCAATCCCACTAAAACTAAGTCATGGGAAAAACTAAAATCCCATTTCCAAGAAGTAAAGTCTAAACACCTTAAAGAGTTTTTTAATTCTAATGCAAACAGAGCAAAAGAATTAACTATTGAATGGGATGATTTTTACGCTGATTTTTCAAAAAATAGAATTACAAAAGAAACTTTGGATTTACTTTTTGAATTGGCAAATGAAGTCAATTTAAAAGATGCTATTTCAAAATATTTTGAAGGTGATGTTATAAATGCCACAGAAGGACGAGCAGTATTGCATACCGCTTTAAGAGCACCAAAATCAGCTGAGGTTTTTGTTAATGGAGAAAATGTCATTCCTGAAGTTCACACTGTAAAAGAAAAAATAAAAAACTTCACTGAATCTGTTGTAAGTGGAAATCATAAAGGTTATTCAGGTAAGCCAATTACTGATGTAGTGAATATTGGTATTGGAGGGTCTGATTTAGGACCAGCTATGGTTGTGGATTCACTTCAATACTACAAAAATCATTTAACAACGCATTTTGTAAGTAATATAGATGGCGACCATTATGCAGAAACTGTTAAAAATCTAAATCCAGAAACGACACTTTTTGTTATTGTTTCTAAGACATTTACAACCCAAGAAACCTTATCTAATGCTAATTCTATCAGAGACTGGTTTTTAAAGTCCCAGCCTAAAGAAGCGGTTTCTAAACATTTTGTAGCTGTATCAACAAATATTGAAAGTGTAAAAGAATTTGGTATTGCAGAAACCAATATTTTCCCTATGAAAGATTGGGTTGGTGGGCGTTTTTCACTATGGAGTGCAGTTGGTTTATCCATAAGTTTGGCAGTAAGTTATAAGAACTTTGAAAGCTTATTAGCAGGAGCGCACAAAATGGATGAGCATTTTAGAACTTCAGAATTTGAAAATAATATTCCCGTTACGGCTGCTTTGTTAACTGTTTGGTACAATAATTTTTTTAAGGCTGAAAGTGAAGCTATAATTCCTTACACACAATATTTAAATCAGTTTGCAACATACCTTCAACAGGGAATTATGGAGAGCAATGGAAAAAGTGTAGATAGGGACGGTAACAAGATAAATTACCAAACCGGAACCATAATTTGGGGAGAACCTGGCACCAATTCACAACATGCCTTTTTTCAGTTGATACATCAAGGCACAAAACTAATTCCTACGGATTTTATCGGTTTTGTTAAATCGCTTCATGGTAATAAAGATCATCACAATAAACTGATGTCAAATTACTTTGCGCAGACCGAAGCGTTAATGAACGGAAAAACAGAAGATGAGGTTTTATCTGAATTAAAAAAGCAATCCCTTTCTGAGGAAGAAATTCAAAAATTGCTTCAATTTAAAATATTTGAAGGTAATAAGCCCACAACATCTTTGTTGATTCAAAAATTAACACCAGAAAACCTCGGAAAATTAATAGCTATGTATGAGCACAAGATTTTTGTGCAAGGTATTATTTGGAATATCTATAGTTATGATCAATTTGGGGTTGAATTAGGGAAACAACTTGCAAAGTCCATACTAAAAGAGTTAGAAAATAACAACTCAAATCTAATTCACGATACTTCAACTCAAGATTTGCTTTCTTTTTATAAGAATAATAGTTAAAATCTGTTAATAGATCTTCTTAAAATTAACTATGCAAGCATAATAATTGCCAATTTCATAATTAACTAATGGTTGTGTTTTTCTTAACATTCACTTAATGTTTCAGCTGGTTCATTACGTAATTTTGCTTCGTAAAATAAAACCAATAAACTTAAGTTTTTATATGAAAAAATTTAATCAATTTTTAATCATTACCGCTTTAACACTGTTTTCAGCGGTCGGTTTTGCTCAAGGTGTAACAACTTCATCTATAAATGGGCAAATAACAGAATCTAATGGTGATCCTTTACCAGGAGCCAATATTGTAGCAGTTCACACTCCTTCTGGTACTAAGTATGGAGTTGCAACTGATTTTGACGGATACTTTAGAATATCTAATATGAGAACAGGAGGTCCTTATAAGATTTCTATTTCATATGTAGGTTACCAAGAGTACACAAACAATGAAGTTTACCTTAATTTAGGAGAGTCTAAAAGTATCAATGTATCTATGTCTGAAGACGCAAACGCGTTAGAAGAGGTAGTTATTAATGCACAAACTAATGGCATTTTTGACTCCGGTAAAACAGGTGCAGAAACAAAGGTGAGCAGAACACAGGTAAATACTTTGCCATCTATATCTAGAAATATTGCTGATTTTGCAAGGCTTACACCACAAGCTAAAATTACAGGGGATGATGTAATCTCTATTGCTGGCCAGAATAACCGATATAATGCTATATATATTGATGGTGCTGTTAATAATGATGTATTTGGCCTAGCATCAAACGGTACTAATGGTGGGCAAACAGGTGTGAGTCCAATTTCTTTAGATGCAATAGAGTCTTTTCAAATTAATGTTGCTCCATTTGATGTTAGACAATCAGGGTTTTCTGGAGGTAGCATAAGTGCTATTACAAAATCTGGAACAAATACCTTTACAGGATCTGCTTATACATTTTTAAGAAATGAAAGTTTAGCCGGAAAAACACCTGTTGATTTAGTAGGTGATGATGGTGAGAGAGAAAAATTAGATGAATTCTCTTCAAACATTTATGGTTTGCGTTTAGGCGGTCCGATTATTGAAAATAAATTATTTTTCTTTGTTAATTATGAAAGAGAAAATCGTGAAACACCACAGCCTTTTAATATTGATACTTATAGAGGAGATGCAACAGCAGCTGATTTAACTCAACTTTCAAATTTCTTATCAGATAATTATGGTTATGATGCTGGTGGATATGCCAATAATACCTCTTCTTTAGAAAGTGATAAATTGATTGCTAAGATAGACTGGAATATTAATGATAATAACACATTGTCTTTGAAACATAGTTATGTTAAAGCTGTTCAATTAGACGCTCCTTCATCTAACACAGGGAGTATTAACTTTTTTAACAGAGCTATAAACTTTGAGTCAATTACAAATTCTACGGCATTAGAGTTAAACTCAAAGTTTGGCAATAAGTTTGCTAATAATCTGGTAATAGGTTATACAACAGTAGATGATAATAGAGATCCACAAGGAAATCCATTCCCTTCTGTTCAGATTTTTGATGCTGCAGGGACTTCTATTTTCTTTGGGTCAGAGCCATTTTCTACAGCAAATTTATTAGAGCAGAAAGTATTGACTATCACTGATAACTTTGAAATCTATTCAGGTAAGCATACAGTTACAATTGGTACTAACAATGAATTTTCTTCTGCAAAGAACGTATTCTTCAGACAAAATTTTGGAGATTATAGATTTGATGACCTTGATGCTTTTTATGCAGGTGACCCAAATAGATACCGCTATGGTTACTCTTTATTAGGAGGTTTTGGAGACAACTCTAATGGTGCAGCGGAGTTCGATTTATTTCAGTTTGGTTTGTACGTACAAGACGAAGTTAATATGTCTGATAATTTTAAACTTACAGCTGGTTTAAGAATAGATATTCCTTATTGGGAAGATGGTTTAGAGAATGATGATTTTAATAATCGTACAATTCCATTGTTAGAACAAGCAGGTAAGGATCTTCAAGGAGCAAAAGTTGGACAAGGTATAGATGCTAACGTTCATATTTCACCAAGAGTAGGATTTAACTGGGATGTTAATGGTAATAAATCAACACAAATACGTGGTGGTTTAGGGATATTCACATCTAGAGTACCATTAGTTTGGCCTGGCGGAACATATAACAATAACGGTGTTACAGCAGGTTATATTCAGTTAACTGGAGACAACACGCCTGACTTTAATCCAAATCCCAACGGACAATTTGCAGATCCTGCTCCTGGTAGCGGATCAATTGGTGGGCAGGTAGATTTATTTGCTAATGACTTTAAATTGCCACAGGTATTTAAAACAAATATTGCTTTTGATCAGAAATTGGGTGCTGGTTTCACTTTCTCTGCTGATTTTATCTGGAATGATAATATTACAGCTGTTTTATACGAAAACTTAAATTTAGAAGGACCACAGTTTCAAACAACTGGCGCAGGTTCTAGACCTAACTATGGCTTCCAGTCCGTAGATAACACTTACAGTGATATTTATTTAGGATCTAATACAGGTGAGGGTAGCTCTTATAACATCAGCGGCACATTATCCAAAAATTATATTTCTGATCGTTTTGATATAAGATCTGCTTTAACTTATTCTTATGGTGATTCTGATGGAATCCTAGATGGAACAAATTCACAGAATAGTTCTCAATTTAGAAATCTAGAGACAGTAAACGGATCTAATAGACCAGATTTATCCATTTCAGATTTCTCACCAGGTCACAGAATTTTAGCTAATTCTACTATTGAGTTTAAATGGTCTGAAACTATTAAAACGAGAATTGGTTTATTCTATGAAGGTGCTGAAGGCTCTCCATTTAGTTATGTATATAACGGAAGTGGTTTATTATCAGATACAGGGTCTAATTCAGCATTGATCTATGTACCAAGAGATATGGCAGAAGCACAATTAATTGATAACGGAGATGTAACCGCTGCACAACAATGGGCTGCTTTAGATGCTTATATAGATAGTAATGATTATTTAAGCACAAGAAGAGGTCAGTTTGCAGAAAGAAACGCTGATCGTTCTGATTGGAGTCACATTATAGATTTAAAATTCGCTCAAGAATTTGGTGTTAAATTTGGTAACAAAGTTCATAAGTTAGAGTTAACTGCAGATATTTTCAACTTTACAAACCTTTTAAATAAAGAATGGGGAGTTAGAACATTCACTAACTTTAACCAAGTTCAGTTACTTAATTTTGAAGGATTTGCAGCAGATGGTACTACGCCACAGTTTACATTTGATGAAAGAGCTACTGAGACAGATAATATTATTGATGACTCAGGCTTACAGTCTTCTAGATGGCAAATGCAGGTTGGTTTAAGATATAGTTTCTAAAACTAGTTAAAGCAATATAAAAAAAGCAGCCGATTGTATTGGCTGCTTTTTTATGCTCTAGAATTAAAAAAATTATTTCCAACGCACAGTTTCCATAATGCGCTTAATGTCTTTTTTTAAGTATTCTGCAGCAGGATATATAGAGTCGTAGTTTGGTTTAGCATAAAAATATAATGAGCCACTTAAAAAATGATTAATACTATCCGTGACATAGAATTGAGATTGTGAAGCAGCATCTCCGCCTATTTCATATAACATGCCATAAACTTTACGCTCATCATTTAAATACTCTTTTGGTTTAATCTCATCTGCTTTAATAGTATGTTTTTGCGTTAAGTTTTGTGCATCCCTTAAAAGACTGTCTAAATTGTTGTTTACTTTTTTATAAGTTAAATAAATGGTACCTTTTAAAGTAGGGTATTCTACATCTACACCATACGCCTTTTCATTACTTTTAATTGAGGATATTGGTTTGGCTAATTCGTTTTTGTCAAATGAAAAAGGAAGCGGAGTGTTTGTTTTTTGATAAGTCGCATCAGGAAATTCCAAACGTAAATACCCTTTTGGTTTTGGTAACGGATCATCACCACAACTTAATAAGAATATGGCGCTAAAAAAAGGAATTGCTAATCGTTTCATTCAGTTTCTATAAGAGTAAGTTTAACTTGCTTAATTCGCTTACGTTCTAAAGCTTCTACAGTAAAAACGTAATTTTTAAAATTTATTTTACTTCCTATTCTAGGAAAACCACCAGAAATTTCAAGAACAAAGCCAGCTAACGTTTCTGCTTCACCTTTTCGGGCTTCAAAGGCTTCGGCATCTTCAGTAATTCCAACTATTTTATAAACATCTTTTAGCGGTGTTTTTCCTTCAAAACTATAATTGCTGTCGTCTAGTTTGGTGTAAACTAAATCTTCGTCATCATATTCATCACTAATATCACCAACAATTTCTTCAATAATATCTTCAAGTGAAACCAAGCCAGATGTGCCACCATATTCATCTACTACAACGGCTAAATGTACTTTTTTGGTTTGAAACTCAACCATTAAGTCATCGAGCTTCTTGTTCTCGGGTACAAAGAATGGTTCTCGTAATAAAGATGTCCAGTTAAAGATCCTCTTATTTAAGTGTGGCAAAAGGTCTTTAACATAAAGCACTCCTGTTATGGTATCTATACTTTCTTCATAAACTGGGATTCGGGAATAGCCGTTTTCAACAATATCATTGATTATAGTTTCAAAAGGAGTGTCAACTTTTAATGCAAAAAGATCCATTCGCGGTCGCATTACTTGTTTAGTATCGGTATTACCAAACGATACAATGCCTTTTAAAAGTTTTTGCTCTTCTTGGGTAGTATCTTCATGGGTAGTTAATTCCAAAGCTTGGGATAGTTGGTCAACACTGAGGTTAGAGCGTTGTTTTCCTAATTTTTTATGTAATTGTAAAGTCACAAAGCGCATAGGTAAACTTAATGGTGAAAATACCACGTCTAAAACTTTTAATGGTCTTGCCATAAAAGAAGAAAACTTTACGCTGTTTCTACTGGCATATATTTTGGGTATAATTTCACCAAATAATAAGATTAAAAAGGTTGCAGAAACTACTTCTAACAAAAATCTAAATAGTGTGTTGGTGACACTTTCAAACAATGTTTCACCAATAAATGCAAAGAGTAAAACGACCGCTATGTTTATAAAATTATTTGCTACTAATATAGTTGCCAACAACTTTTTAGGGCGTTCTAACAGCTTAGCTATAATCTGCATAGCAACAGATTTATTTTCCAAACCTTCACTTATATTAGATTTGGTTAAAGAAAAAACGGCTACTTCTGCACCAGAAATAAGTGCAGAACAAGCAAGAAGCACAAAAAGCAAAACAACACTCAACACAAATGAGGTGTTAAAAACCAAAAGATATGAAATTAAAACCGTGGGTTCAGGATCCAATATAAAATAGATTAATTAAAAGAATTAAAATGGTAAATCGTCATCACCATCAGGTACAGCCGTATTCTGGTTTTGTTGTTGTGGTTGATTTGAGTTACTTGAATTTGAACTAGATGAATTGGATTGTTGTTGATCATTCTTATTGCTCAAAAACGTAAATTCGCTACATTGTATTTCGGTAGAATAGCGTTCCATGCCTTTGTCATCTGTCCATTTTCGGGTTTTTATTCTTCCTTCAATATATACTTTGTCACCTTTAGTGAGGTATTTTTCACAAATTTCAGCAGCTTTGTTTCTAACTACAATATTGTGCCATTCAGTATTAGACACACGCTCGTTTGTTTGCTTATTGGTATATGTTTCATTGGTTGCCAAAGGGAAACGGCCAACGCAGTTTTTATCATCGAAATAATGCATTTTTACTTCATCTCCCAAATGCCCAATTAGCATCACTTTATTCAATGTTCCTGACATAATTTTTATTTTAGACTGTAAAGTTACAGTTTTTGTATTCACTACTTTAAAAGTATGAAAAAAATCGGGTATTATAAACTGTCAAAGTTGAAAGTGTCAATAAAATCACTGATTAAGACTGGAGAGGGATATTTGTCTAAATCTTCAATTCGTATAGACTTTTTAAGCAATTCGTTAACTTCCACAATCCAAAATTTTGTATGTAAGTGCTGATGTGATAATTTATGAACAATATCAACCTCATTATATAGTGAATACTCAAAAGTTGATATTTCAGGAAACTTTTTATTGAAGTTTAAAAGGTGAAATTCTTCTGAATTCAAACTTCTATCAGATTCAATCAGCGGAAACTGATACATATTTTGCCAAATTCCTTTTTTGCTTCGTTTTTCAAAAAGAATGTTTTTGTTTTTATCGATGCATACCAAAAAGTTAAAATATTTAAGGGTTACTTTGGTTTTTTTCAACTTAATAGGTAGTTCATCAACCTTGTTTTTTTGAAGTGCAATACATCCGTTTTGTAAAGGGCAGTTTTTACAATCCGGGTTTTTTGGTTTGCATTGCCTGGCACCAAACTCCATAATAGCTTGGTTGAAAGTGGCAGGTTGCGTTTCATCAATTAAAGATGATGCTAAGGTTTTAAATTCTTTAATTCCGGCTGTTGAGTTTATAGGAGTTACAATGCCGAAGTAACGCGAAAGTACACGATACACATTACCGTCAACCACAGCAGCAACCTCATTAAAAGCAATGGATGCAATGGCGCTTGCGGTATAATCTCCAACACCTTTCAATTTCAGCAAGTTTTTATAGTCGTTAGGAAAAATACCGTTTAAATTAAGAGCGATATGTTTTGCGGTAAAGTGTAAATTTCTTGCTCGTGAGTAGTAACCGAGACCTTGCCAAAGTTTTAATACCTCTTCTTCTGTTGCATTTGCCAAATCAAAAACAGTTGGGTATTTGCTAACAAAAGCCTCATAATAAGGTAACCCTTGCTTAACTTGTGTTTGCTGTAAAATAATTTCTGAGAGCCAAATATAATACGGATTTTGGGTGGTTCGCCATGGAAGATCTCGCTTATTATTTGAGTACCAATCTATTAGTTCTTTGGAAAAATTCATTTATTGTATTTGGTAAATTGACAAAATTAAATGTTTAGAACGTTAAATTTTAATTAATTACGTTTGAAATATTGAAATTAAATTGCCTATATTTGCAACCCTTAGAAATTATAGTAACCCTAAAAATAATAACTATGACAAAAGCTGATTTAGTAGCTAAAATATCTGACAAATTAGGTATGGAAAAAGGTGATGTACAAGCTACAGTTGAAACCTTTATGGAAGAAGTAAAAACATCATTAGAAGGTGGTGATAACGTATATTTAAGAGGATTCGGAAGTTTCATCATAAAAACGAGAGCTGAGAAAACTGGTCGTAACATTTCAAAAAACACAACGATTAAAATACCTGCTCATAATATTCCTGCTTTTAAACCTGCTAAAGTATTTTTAGAAGGTGTAAAAACCAACGTAGAAGTAAATTAAACAAACGAAATATTAATTAAAAGCATTATTTATTATGCCAAGTGGTAAGAAAAGAAAAAGACACAAGGTAGCGACGCATAAGCGTAAGAAACGTAGACGCGCTAATCGTCACAAAAAGAAATAAATTGTTAAAAGTAGTTTTGCGACTACTTTTTTCAGTTTTAAAGAGACGTTCTTTGATATAGAATTTAGGTAGCATTTAATAGAGTGTTCCTGAATTTGTTGGACATTCCCGAAAAAATTCGGGATTCCTGTGTCAAAAAATTTAGTAAAATCCATCTAACTCAATGAAGAGCTAGATTTAAATTAACATTATGAACAAGGAATTAATCGTAAGATCGAGTTCAGATATTGTTGATTTTGCCTTATTAAAAGATGGAAAACTTATTGAATTACATAAAGATGAAGAGGACAATAATTTTGCAGTAGGTGATATTTTTATTGCCAAAATACGCAAGGTTATTCCAGGTTTAAACGCTGCGTTTGTTAACGTAGGGTACGAGAAAGATGGTTTTTTACACTATCATGATCTTGGGCCAAAGTTACCTTCACTTTTAAAATTCATTAAACGTGTAAGCACAGGGAAATTAAGAGATTACAATCTCAAAGACTTTCCTTTTGAAAAGGATTTGGACAAAAACGGTAGCATTGCTAACGCTTTAAAATCCAACCAATCTATTTTAGTACAAGTAGTAAAAGAACCCATTTCCACAAAAGGACCACGCATTAGTTCAGAATTGTCTATTGCTGGTAGGTACATTGTCTTGGTGCCTTTTTCTAACCGTATTTCAATTTCTCAAAAAATTGAATCACAAGAAGAAAAAGACCGTTTAAAAAGACTGGTAAAAAGTATTACACCTAAAGGATTTGGAGTTATTATCCGTACTGTAGCAGAAGGCAAAAAAGTTGCCGAGCTAGATAGTGATTTACATAATTTGCTGGATCGATGGACAGCAATGTGTAAAAAATTGTACAAAGCCCATCACCCAACTAAAGTATTGGGAGAAATGAACAAAGCATCCTCAATTTTGAGGGATATTTTTAATGATTCATTCTCAGGTATAATAGTAGATGAAGAAGAATTGTACATACAAGTAAAAGATTACGTGCATCAAATTGCACCGAAAAAAGAGTCTATAGTAAAGTTTTATAAAAACGGAGTTCCTGTTTTTGAAAAGTATGGCATTGAACGCCAGATTAAAACCTCCTTTGGACGCACTGTATCTATGGCAAGAGGCGCTTATTTGGTAATAGAACATACCGAAGCCATGCATGTTATAGATGTTAACAGTGGTAACCGATCCAATAAGGAAAAAAACCAGGAAGACACTGCTTTAGAGGTTAATATGATCTCAGCTCAAGAAATTGCCAGACAATTGCGTTTACGTGATATGGGAGGCATTATTGTTATCGATTTTATCGATATGGGACGTGCAGAGAACAGAAGAAAGCTTTACAATTATCTCAGGGATGAGATGAAGGACGACAAAGCAAAACACAAAATATTACCGCCGAGTAAGTTTGGTTTAGTGCAAATTACCAGACAGCGCGTTAGGCCAGAGCACAACATTAAAACAAAAGAAGAAAATCCTAACTCCATAGGAGGAGCAGAAATTGAAGCGCCAATTAAAGTGGTGGCTCGTATTAAGCAAGACCTTGAAAGGATTTTAAAGAAAGACTATAAAAAGTTAACGCTAAACGCACATCCTTTTATAGCAGCCTTTTTAACCAAAGGGTATCCATCAGTACGTACAAAGTGGTTCTTTGAACACAAAAAATGGGTAAAAGTTTTACCTAGAGATGCTTACACTTATCTTGAATACCATTTTTATGATAAAGATGGTAACAAAATCAAATAATATCTATTAGAAAAAGCCCCTTTCAATTTTGAAAGGGGCTTTTTGTTTATCTATTATTTTGAGATCTAAGTAGCAGGATTAGGAATATCAGCATGAACTTCATTGATAGCTTTCATTACGTCATCCGATAATGAAATATTAATACTGTCAATGTTTTCTTCTAATTGCTCAATATTAGTTGCGCCAATAATATTGCTTGTTACAAAAGGTCTTTCGTTTACAAAAGCTAATGCCATTTGTGCTAAAGACATACTATTGTCTTCAGCTATTTTTAAGTAACGCTTTGTAGCTTGTGTGCAAGCATCACTGCTATAACGTTTAAATCTTGGAAATAATTTTAAACGCGAATTATCATCTGCACTTCTTTTTATATATTTACCAGATAACACGCCAAATGCCATTGGTGAATACGCTAAAAGCCCAATGTTTTCTCTATGGGCAACTTCTGCTAATTCACCTTCAAACCCTCTGCATAATAAAGAATATGCATTTTGTATGGTGATCATTTTGGGTAAATTGTTTACTTTGGATTCTTGTAAATAGCGCATCGTTCCCCAAGCACCTTCATTAGATATACCAACTTGTCTTATTTTACCAGATTTAATAATCTCATCCAAGTTATGAAGCACTTCATTAAAATTATCTTCCCATTGATCATTTGGATTATGTTTATAATCTCTTGTGTCAAATGAATTTGTTTGGCGCTCTGGCCAGTGCAATTGATACAGATCTAAATAGTCCGTTTGCAATCTTTTAAGACTATTATTTACAGCTTCATTAAGTGCATCTTTACTAAAACCATTGGTTCTTATATGAGCCGTGTAATCACCTGGACCAGTAATTTTACTTGCTAAAATTATTTTATCTCTATGACCAGTTTTTTTAAACCAGTTACCAATAATACGTTCGGTTTCGGCATAGGTTTTGGCTTCTGCAGGTACAGGATAAAGCTCTGCAGTATCAAAAAAATTAATGCCTTTATCTAAGGCTAAATCCATTTGTGCAAACCCTTCGTTTTGTGTGTTTTGGTTGCCCCAAGTCATAGTGCCAAGGCATATTTTGCTGACTTTTATATCTGTGTTTGATAATGTTGTGTATTTCATCTTTAATTCCTGTGAAAACAGGAGTCTTTTTAATTAATTTTTTTGTCATCCTGAACTTGTTTCAGGATCTCACAATTTTTGGGTTTCAAATTTTCTTACGTTCAAGCTTCAGCAATAGTAAATATGCACTCAGTTATAGCAGTATTGAATGTATAAAGAGAAGGAGACCTCACAGATTTAAAACCTGTGAGGTCTAAATATAAGTAAGGTTTATTTCAACTTAAATCTCATTCAACAACTTGGAAATCTCATCTAATTTAGGTGTTAAAATAACTTCAATACGCCTGTTTTTAGCTTTGCCTTCTGCTGTAGCGTTGGTTGCAATTGGTGCGAACTCTCCACGACCTGCAGCTGTTAAATTTTCAGGACTGATTGAAGGGTTTTCCCTAAGAATATTCACAATTGCGGTTGCTCTTTTAGTACTTAAATCCCAGTTACCACTAAGTTGATTATTTCCTTTGTAAGGAACATTGTCTGTATGGCCTTCAATTAATATGGCAATATCTGGGTTTTCTGCCAATACACTTCCCAATTGTTTTACGGCTTGCTTGCCTTGTGCTCCAACGTACCAGCTTCCAGATTCAAATAATAATTTATTTTCCATGGATACATAAACTTTTCCATTGCGCTGCTCAACTGTTAAACCTTTGCCTTCAAAATTTGTAAGTGCTTTTGAAATGGCATCTTTTAATTTGCGCATATTGGCATCTTTTGCGGCAATGACACTCTCAAGTTCTGCAACACGTTGCGAACGATTTTCTAATTCTTGTTTTAAAGTGTTTAAACGCTCGCTTTCTGCAGCTAAAGCTTGTTCTTTAGCTTCGAGTTGAGCCAAAAGTTCACGGTTTTTTTGTGAATTTGCAGCAATTGCAGCAGAACTGTTTTCTTCAAGCGCATTGTAAGATGCTTTTAAGTTATTGAGATTTGCTTCAGCAGCTTTGTAATCGACATTTAATTTATCACGTTCTGCTAAAGCTTTATCATAAGCAGATTGAAGCTGTTCTAAGTCGTTATTAAGTCTATTGTTCGATTTTGAAAGTTTCTCTAGTTCCTCGGACTGACTACGGTTTTCCATTTTTAAGCCAGCATATTTGTCTTCAAGCTCTGTATATAATTTTTTTGAAACACAAGAGGTCAATAAGGTCAATGCTAATGCTAATGTTGAAATTTTTTTAATCATGCTGTTGTTGATTTTTTAGTTTTTGAGGCATTTATTTGTTTATAGATCAAGTTCTAATAGTATTGGGCAGTGATCACTATGTACTGCTTCTGTAAGGATAACGCTGCGTTTTATTTTTTCTTGCAACGGTTTGCTTACCATGGCATAGTCTAATCGCCAACCTTTGTTGTTGGCTCTGGCATTTGCTCTATAGCTCCACCAAGAAAATTCTTGTTTTTCAGGGTGAAGATATCTGTAACTGTCAACAAACCCACTGTCAATAAAATATCCAAGCCATTCCCGTTCTTCAGGTAAAAAGCCTGAAACCCCTTTCATTTTAGGGTTGTGGATATCAATTTCTTCGTGACAAATGTTGTAGTCGCCACAAACAACCATATTTGGATATTCTTTTTGAAGATTAAGTAAGTATTCTCGAATAAGATTCATGTATTCAAACTTATGGGCTAACCTTGCATCGTTAGTGCCAGATGGTAGATACATGCTCATCACGGAAACATTATCGTAATCCACTCTTAGATTTCTACCTTCAAAATCCATGGATTCTATTCCTGTTCCGAATTCTATGTGGTTTGGTTTCGTTTTGCATAAAATAGCAACTCCACTATAACCTTTTTTATTTGCACTGAACCAATAATTGTATTCGTAACCAGCTTCGGCAAAGAGATCTAGATTTAATTGTTCTTCCATCGCTTTAATTTCCTGTAAGCAAATAACATCAGGATCTGTAGCTTTTAACCAATCTATAAAGCCTTTGTTTACTGCAGCTCTGATGCCATTTACGTTATATGATGCTATTTTCATGCGTTGAATTTAAGTGTCTTTTAAGCCAAATCCTCATTATGGACTGCTAAATTAAATAATACCCTACTTTTACACCATTATTTTAAGCCGCTTTTAACGATAAAATATTTTGCGCTTTAAGTAGTTATAACGTTACATGAAAATTGCTATTTCTTTTCTTATGCTCTGTTGTTCTTTTGTGGGTTTTTCCCAAGAGCAGAGTAGTAATTATAGAATAAAAAAAGTAGCGGTTAAGGATTCGATTAAAATTGATTCCATAAGTATTAATCCTTCAAAATTTGTTATAAAAACAAATGATAATAAGGTTTTGGATTCTACTTTATATACCATTGATTTTTCAAAGGCAATACTTCGGTTTAAACAACCTATTGAGACCGATACCATTCAAATTGAATATCTACGTTACCCAAATTTTTTAACTAAGGTTTACAAACAGTTAGATGATGATGTTGTTGTGGAAAACACAACAGGATTACAGCAATTATACAGATTAGAAAACACCAATAAGCGTAATTTATTCACTCCTTTTGATGGCTTAACCACTTCAGGAAGTATCTCTAGAGGTGTTACAATTGGCAACAATCAAAACTCTGTATTGAACAGTGAACTCGATTTGCAGATTTCTGGAAAACTGAGTGATAAAGTTTCACTTAGAGCTTCTATACAGGATGCTAATATTCCACTTCAAGAAAGCGGTTATTCCCAACGTTTAGATGAATTTGACCAAGTTTTTATTGAATTATTTAGCGACAATTGGAACATTAGAGCAGGTGATATTGATTTAGTAAACAACAACAGTTATTTTGCCAATTTTACAAAACGTGTACAAGGTTTGTTGGTAAATGCCAACTTGAGTGAAAACACATCTGTTTTTGCTTCTGGAGCTTTGGTGAGAGGGCAGTTTACCACAACGCAATTTACAGCCCAAGAAGGTAACCAAGGTCCATACAAGCTCACAGGCCCTAATAATGAATTATTCATTCTTATTGTTTCAGGAAGTGAAACCGTTTATGTTAATGGTGTACCGTTAGAACGCGGTGAAAACAACGATTATATTATAGATTATAATGCTGGTGAAATTATTTTTAATTCCACGTTTCCCATTACTTCCGAAATGCGAATTACAGTCGATTATCAATTCAGTGATCGAAACTATTCACGGTTTACAGTGTTTGGAGGTGGAAATTATTCCACTGAAAAACTAAAATTAAACGTTTCTGTGTATTCTGAAAGTGATGCTAAAAATCAACCCTTGCAACAAAATCTTTCTACTGAGCAGACCCAAATTTTAGCAGATGCTGGTGATGATGTGAGTTTAATGGTAGCACCTTCTGCTACACCAGAATCATTTTCAGAAAACCGAATTTTATACCGAAAGGAATTTGTGGGTACAGAAGAAATTTTTGTCTTTTCCCAAAATCCGGAAGATGAATTATTCAGCGTTCGCTTTACTTTGGTTGGTGCAAATCAGGGAAATTACGTATTGAGTAATGACAATGCGGTGAGCAACATATTTGAATATGTTACACCTATTGGTGGAGTACCTCAAGGAAATTATGAGCCTATTGTACAATTAATTGCGCCAGAACGTTTGCAGGTTGCGGTAGTAAATGGAGATTACCAACCAACAGATAAAACAGATGTTTATTTTGAATTGGCGGGAAGTAAAAATGATCAAAACTTGTTCTCGGGTTTAGATGATGATGACAATGATGGGTTTGCAGGAAAACTCCGTGTGAATCAGAAATTAATTAAAACAGATAGCCTTTGGAATTTATCTGCTTTGGTAGATGCCGATTTTATTCAAGAAGACTTTCAAACCATACAGCGTTTATATCGCGCAGAATTTAATCGTGATTGGAATTTAGACACGCAACAACCTAATAATGCTAGTTTAGATTTTGGAAATCAATTGTTGTTTACTTCTGGTTTGCAACTATCGCATTTAAAAAAAGGCATTGCTACTTATAATTTTGAACATCTTAATTATTCTGAAAATTTTAATGGAAATAGACACAATATAACTGCTAATTTAAGGCTTGGTAATTTCAGGATATTTTCAAACTCAAGCTTTTTAAATAGTGAAAGCACTATAAATCAATCGACATTTGTAAGATCTTATAACCGTTTGGTTTATGGCAAAAACAAGAAATGGGCTGGTGTTAAATTTTCAACGGAAGATAATGAGCAACGTACAATCGCAACAGATTCTTTGACTCCTTTAAGTCAAAAATTTACGGCTTACGAAGCTTTTGTAGGCATTGGAGATAGTACAAAAGTTTTTGCTGAAGTAGGTTATGTTAAACGATATAACGATAGTTTAAGAAACAATAGTTTAGAACGTGTTAACAGTAGTGACACTTATTATTTAAAATCACGACTGATTCAAAATCAACAAACAAGTCTTCAATTGTTCGTCAATTATAGAGATTTAAAATCTGAAGATGAATCTATTGAAAATGAGCAAAGTTTAAATAGCAGATTAAATCTCAATCAGAAATTATTCAATAATCTTATTATTTCAAATACCAGTTTTGAAACCAATTCCGGTACTTTGCCTCAGCAAGATTTTACGTATGTTGAAGTTGAAGCTGGACAAGGAGCTTACACATGGATTGATTATAACGAAAATGGCATACAGGAACTCAATGAATTTGAAATTGCACAATTTGCAGACCAGGGAAATTACATTCGAGTGCTTTTGCCCAATCAGATTTTTATACGGACGCATCAAAATAGGCTAAGTCAAACATTGACTTTTAATCCGCAACAATGGAGTACTTCTGAAAATAAAACAAGAAAATTCTTTTCTCACTTTTACAATCAAACCTCTTATTTAATAGACAGAAAAATTAGGCGTGAAGGCAATAATTTTAACCTCAACCCTTTTGAGGATGATGAGGATAATCAGTTAGCATTAAACAACAGCATACGCAATGTATTATTTTTTAATAGAGGCAAGCAGCGTTACACAACGTCTTATACTTTTTTGACCAACACAAGCCGTAATCTATTGTCCACAGGGTTTCAGGAAAATAAATTGATAAACCATCAATTAAATTTTAACCACAAATTTGCTACTAATTGGTTGGCAGATTTAACAGCAAGTTTGGGAAAAGACGAAAGTTTTAGTGAAAATTTTGCAAACCGAAACCATGAGATTGATGAAGACCGATTATTGCCCAAACTAAGCTACCTATTTAGTGAAAATGCGCAGTTTGATGTGTTTTACCAATACACTTCCAAAAACAATACCATTGGTGGCTCCGAGACCTTGGTACAGAATAATTATGGACTTTCATTTACGTATAATAATGCTCAAAAAATTGCACTGACAGGTGAGTTTAATTACTTTCAGAATGAATTTGAAGGTAATACCAATACACCAGTAGCATACCAAATGTTAGAAGGTTTACAGCCAGGTAAAAACTTTACTTGGAGTTTGTTGGCACAAAAAAAATTGACCAAGTTTTTAGATTTGAACCTGAATTACTTTGGAAGAAAAACGGAGACGTCTAAAACTATTCATACTGGTACTATTCAGTTGAAGGCTTATTTTTAATAATATTTGATTTTTCTAGTCCACTCAAACAGAGGCTCACTGTTGACTATTTTGGTAATCTTCACCCAATTCCCTTTTTCATCGAATTTGTATTTGTAATCGATTATGTAATTTTTGTTTTTTTCCTCGATTTTAATTTGAACTATAAAATTTTTATCGTCATAAATTGTAGATGTTGACTTTTCTATTTTGCCGGAATATATTTTATCCTCTTTTATCCTAAGGTTCTGTTCATTGTATTTATATATGGTCTTAAAATAACTAGAAGTGTTTTTTGGGTTACCATAACTAGTTCTTTCGATTAAGTTGTTATTATTATATTTATAAGTGGTTTTTCTTGAGACTTTATTATCTTCATTGTAGCTTGATTCGAGTATTAGGTTTTCATTTTTGTCGTATTCAAATTTTTTAATATTTCGCCGTATCTCTAATGAATCAAAAATAGTTTCATCATTAATGTGCTCATTGTTTCTCCATTTGTTTGGAATAGAACGAACTGTCCTCATCAATTTGTCCTTATTGTTGTATATCCTAAAAGTTGAAACTGAACTACCATTTTCATTAAAGCTTGTTGACTTTATTATATTACCATTATTATCTCTATCAAAATACGAGTGGTAAAATTCATTTGGGTCTTCACTATAGTTCTTTATTGATGCTATTAACCTGTTTTCTTCATCATAATAATATTTTTGAAACAAAAATTCATTATCGTAATAATATTCTTTTGTAGTTTTTAAAATTGAACTTTTCTCATAATTATATTCATATTTCCTTTCAATAGAACCATCTTTATTATACCAGACTTCGTTTTTAGCCTTGCCATTTTTTTTAAACTTTTTTTCATAATTAATATAGAAACAATTTATTTCTCTATACCAGAACCTATAAAATCTATTTTTGATATAGATTGGATGAAAGATTGTTGAATGACCATAATCTCCATCATAATACATATACTTGTAATTCTGCTTATCTTTATTTAAAAATTGTACGTTCTCTTTCACGGATTTAGGATTTCCATAAATAGTATCCATATTCTTTTGTGCAAAAGAATTCAACGTGAAAAGTAAGACAACAAGATTTATTATTGGTTTCATTTTTGGTTGTTATTAGTTATTCAAATATGAAAAAACTATTCAATTCTTAAAAGCAATAAAGAGTAACGCCTTCTTTTCAATGAGTAAAACAAAAAACTCCCAAATTAAATGATTTGAGAGTTAATATTACAAGATTCCTGCTTTTGCAGAAATTTATTACATCTTCATCAACCACTGCTTAACGTCGACTTCTTTTTTGATGATGTCACGTAACTCATCAATTTTTACACGCTTTTGGTCCATTGTATCTCTATGGCGGATTGTTACGGTATTATCTTCTAAAGTATCATGGTCAACTGTAATGCAAAAAGGGGTTCCGTTGGCGTCTTGGCGTCTGTAACGTCTTCCTACGGCATCTTTTTCGTCATAAGTGACATTGAAATCCCACTTTAAATCTTCAACAATCTGCTGTGCTATTTCTGGTAAGCCATCCTTTTTTACCAATGGTAAAATTGCGGCTTTAGTTGGTGCTAATACTGCTGGTAATTTTAAAACTGTTCTAGTTGTATTATTATCTAATTCTTCTTCAACTAAAGAATTTGAAAATACAGCTAAAAACATTCTATCTAAACCGATTGAAGTTTCTAAAACGTAGGGTGTATAACTCTCTTTGTCTTCGTGGTCAAAATATTGAAGTTTTTTACCAGAGAATTCCTCGTGTTGTTTTAAATCGAAATCGGTACGTGAGTGAATGCCTTCCAATTCTTTAAATCCAAATGGGAAGTTGAATTCAATATCTGTTGCAGCATCGGCATAATGGGCTAATTTTTCGTGATCGTGGAAACGGTAGTTATCTTCTCCTAACCCAAGAGATTTATGCCATTTCATTCTAGACTCTTTCCAATAGTCAAACCAGTCTTTCTGTGTGCCTGGCTTTATAAAAAATTGCATTTCCATCTGTTCAAACTCACGCATTCTAAAAATGAATTGTCTTGCAACAATCTCGTTTCTAAATGCTTTTCCTGTTTGTGCAATTCCAAACGGAATTTTCATTCGTCCTGTTTTTTGAACGTTCAAAAAGTTTACAAAAATACCTTGGGCTGTTTCTGGTCTTAAATATAAGTCCATTGCAGATTCTGCCGAAGCTCCAAGTTTTGTACCGAACATTAGGTTAAATTGCTTAACGTCGGTCCAGTTTCTACTTCCTGCAACAGGACATGCAATTTCCAATTCTTCAATCAGTGCTTTTACATCAGCTAAATCTTCATTTGATAATGATTTTCCTAACCGTTTGAGAATAGTATCAATTTTTTCTTGGTAACCAAGTACTCTTCCATTTGTAGAGACAAACTCTTCTTTGTTAAAAGCCTCACCAAATCGCTTTTCGGCTTTGGAGATTTCTTTATTGATTTTTGCTTCGAGTTTGGCACAATAATCTTCAACTAAAACATCTGCTCTATATCGTTTTTTAGAATCCTTGTTATCAATTAAAGGGTCGCTAAAAGCATCAACGTGGCCAGAGGCTTTCCAAGTGGTTGGATGCATAAAAATTGCGGCATCAATACCTACAATATTATCATGCATTTGTACCATGGCTTTCCACCAATAGTCACGAATGTTTTTTTTGAGCTCTGCTCCGTTTTGAGCATAATCATATACTGCACTGAGTCCGTCGTAGATTTCACTACTTTGGAAGACGTAACCATACTCCTTTGCGTGAGAGATTACTTTTTTAAATTGATCGTCGTTTGCCATGGCACAAAAATAAAAAACCGCTCTAACTAATAGAGCGGTTTTTCAAAAATAATATAGTTATAATTACTTTAATTCAATACTAGTGCTTCCTAATTTTCTGTTTTGGTTAAATACATTGATAAAGTAATAGCCTTTAGCAAGCGGTTTGTCTTGGTCTTCTGCAATTATTGTAGAGCAAACATCTAATTGTGAATTATTGAAATCAATCACTTTTTCCTCACTATACAGAAGAGAGGTTTCGCCAAAAAACACTTCTCCTTTATCTGAAATAACATTGCCTTGAGGGCTCACAATTTGAATATAAAGTTCTTTCTTGCCTTTTTCTGTTAAAGGATTTTCCGCTAGTGTAACGCAAACATCAATAGCATTTGCACGTCTTGCACGTGTTGTAGATCGTTTTCTGTCATTTTTAATTTTAAAGGCTTCAGCTGAAATACTACTTGCTTTCAAAATAGCTGCCTCATCAATAGTTTTATTTAAACTATCATTGGTTTCTTCTAAATTAGAAATGGCAACTGTGTTTTTCTTGATCGTGTTGAGTGCGTAGCGTTTTTCTGCTTTCAACTTAGTATTTGCCAAATTTAGGGAATCAATGGCACCAAGTAAAACCGTACTCTTAGATTTTAAAATTATAAGTTGCTCCTTAAACTTAGTGATAATGGATAAATCACTTTTTAACAATCTCAAAGATTCTAAGGCAATCTTAGTTTCTTGTTTTGCTTCTTGGAGCTGAGAAGCCATAAGATCGTAATCGTTACTTAGGTCGTCATAACTTTCAAGCATTTGAGTGAGTTCGGTTTCAATCAAATGTTTTTCTTGTTTTAGAAATTCTTCGTAGGATTTAATGGATTCATAGTTAGTGAAACTATACACTCCTAAAACAGTTAAAACGACTAATAAAGAACCTATAATTAATCTATAGTTAAATAATTGAGGGTTAACTATCATATTAATTTTCTTAATTTGAGCGAAATTAAATTATATTTTAACTCAATACGTTTTTATTCGATTAAGTGGTAATAAATTTGTTAAACTTATTTTTTCCAAAAGTCTGCGAGGCATGTGCTAATGTTTTGCACGATAATGAGTTGGTGATTTGTACATCTTGCAGACACGATTTGCCTGTGACAAATTTTCATTTTGAAAACTCAGAAACAGTTAAAAAAGTGCTTTACGGAAGAGTGAAATTAGAAAATGCAACTTCGCTTTTGCACTTTTCCAAAAAAGGCATAGTACAACAGCTATTACATAATTTAAAATATAGAGGACATGAACAAATTGGTGATTTTTTTGGGAAGTGGCTCGGTGCAGAATTACATACAATTAATGCATACAAAGCTGTTGATGTAATAGTGCCTGTACCTTTGTATAAATCTAAATTAAGAAAACGAGGCTACAACCAAGTTGCAAAATTTGGAAAGGAAATTGCTGAAGCTCTTAACGCAGATTATAATGCTAAAGTTCTAGTAAAAACAAAATCTACCAAAACACAAGTTTTTAAAGAACGCTTAAAGCGATATAACGATAATCCCGTATTTACAATTGTAGAAAATCAATCTTTGAGAGGCAAACATATATTATTGGTTGACGACATTATAACTACTGGTGCAACCATAGAGGCTTGTGCCTTAGAGTTAATGAAAATTGATAATATTAAAATAAGTCTTGCCACTTTGGCAATTGCAGATTGATTTTTTCGTTAGTAATTAATTAAATTGTTTCTTTGTGAAAAATTGTAAAGAATAGATGCGCTTACATTCAATTCGGCTTTTGTTTTGTATTTCCACCATTTTAGTTTTGGTAGGTTGCGCCAATCGTGGTAATCCATCCGGAGGCGATATAGATACCGATCCTCCAATTATTGAGAGGGCTGTACCCGAAAATTTTTCCACTAATTTTAAAGGTGACGAGATAAGAATATACTTCAATGAGTATATTAAAATAAAAAATGTTCAAAAACAACTCATTATCTCTCCGCCAATGGACACCAATCCTGTTATTTACCCTTTGGGTGGTGCGAGCGAATATATTTCAATCAAAATAAAAGATACTTTAGAAGAAAATACCACCTATGCGTTTAATTTTGGACAAAGCATTGTAGATAATAACGAAGAAAACCCTTATCCATATTACAGATATGTTTTTTCAACAGGCGACACTATAGACTCATTATCAGTAAAAGGAGTGATGTTAGATGCGCTAAAACAACAGCCAGATACATTTATTTCTGTTATGTTATATGAGGCAGACTCAACATACTCAGATTCCATAGTTTACAAAGAAAAGCCAAGATATATAACCAATACTCTAGATAGCTTAACTACTTTTAGTATTGAAAATGTTAAAGCTGGTACCTATAAATTACTGGCATTAAAAGACAAAAATAGTAATTACACATTTGATCAAAAAAATGATAAAATTGGTTTTCTTGAAGGGTTTATTACAGTACCAAAAGATACAATTTACACCCTGAAACTATTTAATGAAACTGTTAATTTTAAAGCCGAACGACCTAAACAAGAGGGTGAAACCAAAATTATTTTTCCATATCAAGGAGATTTTGAGAATATGCGAATAAAGATATTGAGTGAAACACCAGAAGGTTACCAATCTCGCATTGTAAAAAATCCAACAACCGATACTTTAAATTATTGGTATAAACCTAGTTTTGAAGCAGACTCTGCATTATTCTTGGTTACAAATAAAGAATATGTAGATACATTAACACATAGATACAGGAATTTAGAGGCAGACTCACTAGAGATTAAAAAGATAGTATCTGGATCTATAAATTTTGATGAAGATTTCACTCTAGAAGGCAATACTCCTTTTGTAAATATAGATACTACAAAAATTAAACTGGTAGATGCAGACACGTTGAATATACCATTTAGAGTAGAATACGATTCACTTTTAAACCGATATACCTTTCCTGTTGAAAAACAAGAAGGAAAGCAGTATAAATTCACAATGTTACCAGGTACTTTTCAAGATTTTTATCAAGGAACCAACAAGGATACTTTAGTTTTTGGTTTTAGAACCAAACAAAAATCTGAATACGGAAATATAAGAGTAAATATAAGAAACGCCAAGTTTCCGTTAATTGTACAATTGGTAGACAAAGATGGTGAAGTACAATATGAGCGTTATGCAACAGATTCGCCAGTTGTAGATTTTACCAATATTCCGCCTAGGCAATATTGGCTCAGAGCTATTTTTGATGCTAACGAAAATGGTAAATACGATACCGGAAATTACCTTTTGGACATTCAGCCAGAAAGAGTGAGTTATGCTCCTAAAATGGATGAGGTCAGAGCCAATTTTGATCAAATTATAGAATTTACACTTTTAGAGTAAATTGATCCTTGTCTTTTAAAAAATTTAATTTTTGACGATATTTTTTAATGTGGTCTTTTTCAAGGATCACAACTTCAGTAGCTTCTTTTTCTCGCGGAACGGAATCTATTCTACAACCTAAAACATCATAAACTGCAGAGTGACCAGAATATTCGTAGTTATTGCCATCAAAACCCACACGGTTTACACCAATGCAATAACTCATGTTTTCAATAGCACGTGCTTGTAATAACGAATCCCATGCATTGATTCTTACTTTTGGCCAATTGGCAACATATATCAAAACATCGTAATCCTCTACATTTCTCGCCCAAACTGGGAACCGAAGATCGTAACAGACAAGAGGACAGATTTTCCAGCCTTTGTAATTAAATATTACTTTTTCTTTACCAGCAGTGTAGATATTGTGTTCACCTGCAAGTGTAAACGTATGGCGCTTATCATAGTGTAAGAGATTTCCATTAGGCTCCACACAAATTAGGCGATTATAATAGTTATTATTTTCTGAAATGACCAAACTCCCAATCAGCGCTGCGTTTATTTCCTTGGCCTTAGTTTTTAGCCAAGAGATACTTTCACCATCCATTGTTTCTGCTACAGAAGCTGCGTTCATTGTAAAACCAGAGGTAAACATTTCTGGTAAAACAATAAGATCAACCTGCTCTTTTATGGCATTTATTTTATCGTCGAATAATGCTCGATTTGCTTTTGGATCTTCCCAAATTAAATCTACTTGGAGTAATGCTACCTTAAGCGCTTTATTCATAATTTATACCTTTTGTGTTTTTAGATGTCTTTACTTTGATTAAAAAGAATTTACTTTTATATTAGTGGTGAAAATTTGTATTCACTGATCTAATACAGAAATGTACAAAAAGTTGCTTAAATGTTGCGCAAGATTTCAGAAGCTTTAACAATTGTTTCATCAGTTTTGGCAAAGCAAAAGCGAAGCACTTTATCATCTTTGTTTTTTTCGTTGAATACTGAGAGCGGAATAGCTGCAATACCATAACCCTTAGTCAGTCTTTTGGCAAAATCAACATCATATTCATCCGTAATTTCAGAATAATCCAATACTTGAAAATACGTTCCTTCTGAAGGTTTAAACTTAAATTTTGAATCTGAAATAAGATTTAAAAACAAATCGCGCTTTTGTTGAAAAAAATCATTCAATCCTAAATACGTTTCTGAATCTTGCATATAATCCGCAATACCTTTTTGCGATGGATGATGCACGGAGAATACATTGAATTGGTGTACTTTTCTAAATTCTACCATCAACGCTTCAGGTGCACAACAGTACCCAATTTTCCAACCTGTATTGTGGAATGTTTTTCCAAAAGAAGCTGTTATAAAAGACCGATCTTTTAAATCGCTTAACAAGCAAACGCTTTGGTGTTTTTCACCATCAAAAATCATGTGTTCATACACTTCGTCGCTCAATACAATAATATTGGTGTCCTTGGTCAGTTTTTGAAGTTGAAGCATATCATCTTCAGACCAAATAGTTCCGCTTGGATTGTGAGGTGTGTTGATAATAATCATTTTGGTTTTAGACGATACTTTTGAAGCTACTTCATTCCAATTAACTTTATAATTTGGAGCTGATAATTGAACAGGAATTGTTTCGCCTCCATTGATCTCAATTGCAGGTTGGTAGCAGTCGTATGCAGGTTTAAAAATAATTACTTCATCATTTGTTCTAATAAAGGCAGAAATGATGGTGTAAATAGCTTGAGTTGCACCAGCTGTAACTGTAATTTCCTTTTCTGGGTGGTAAGTTGAATTATAAATTAAGTTGTATTTGTTAGATATTGCCAGTCTTAAATCCAAATTACCAGCCATGGGAGCGTATTGGTTGTAGCCATTATTCATGGCTTTAGTAACAAGATCTTTGAGTTTTTGGGAACTTGGATAATTTGGAAAGCCTTGCGATAGATTTATGGCATTGTGCTCTTTTGCCAAATTACTCATTACGGTAAAAATTGTAGTGCCAACGTTGGGTAATTTTGAAGTGTGTCGCATATTTGAAAAGATACTAAAAACGATGAGGAAAAAGCAATTTTTTAAATGGATTTCGCTAAATCCAAAAACATCATCACATCATTGATACAGGTTTTGAGATTGTTTTTAATTTCGTGATCCCAAAAGCGAAACACGGTAAAATCCATACTGGTTAATTTCCGATTTACTTCTCGGTCACGTTGCATATTGCGTTCAATTTTTGGAATCCAAAATTCACGATTGGTTTTAATTGTCTTTTTTCGCTCGTCCCAGTTGTAACCATGCCAAAACTCACCATCAATAAAAATAGCAAGTTTATATTTTTTAATACTTACATCTGGTCTGCCTGGTAGTGACCTTGAATCTACACGATAACGCACACCTTTTTTCCAAAGGGCTTTTCTAAATTTTAGTTCTGGTTTGGTATTCTTACCACGAATTTTGCTCATTATTTTTGAGCGCTTCTTGGTGGTGTAGAAACCAGAGGCTTCATTGAATCTTGGGACTTTTATTTTAGGTTCATCGTAACTCATTACTTTAAAATATCCCTAATAATTTTTAAATGATGATTGGTATGCAGCATCAAAAAACGATTAACTCTTTTGGTATTAACATGTCCAAACATAGGATGTTTAAAATAGCCATTCTGGTTTAAGTTTTTAATGGTTTCAATATTTGTTTTTGCTTTTTCCAATTGGGATAATAAGTCGGCTTTTGTAACATGCTCTGCTGGCAAGACATGTGTTGGTGCTTTGGCTTTTCCTCTTGGAAAGAAACCAAGGGTAAAAAACACTTTTCCTAAAAAGCTAAAATTATTCTGGTATTCTGCTGGATCTGAATTTTGCAAACTACCAATCACGTTATTAATCACTTTTAAGCTATGGTCCAAATGCCAACCGATAGATGCTTTTGAAACTTTGGGGTTTTCAAATTCATATTTTGGAATAAAATGTTCAATTTGATTGATGTAGTTATTTGAGCTTTTGGTTGATGCCATGAATTTATTGTTTAGGTTAAGATAAATAAAAATCCCAAACATTGCTGCTTGGGATTTTATATTTAGTTTTTGGACTAAAAGCTTTCTGCTTTCGCAGGAATGACATTAATATCTATAATGCTCAGGCTTATAAGGACCTTCAACTTCTACGCCAATATATTCGGCTTGATCTTTCTTGAGTTCAGTAAGTTCAACACCAATTTTTTCTAAGTGAAGTTTCGCTACTTTTTCATCTAAATGTTTTGGTAGCATGTACACTTCATTTTTATAGTTTTCACTATTCTTCCAAAGCTCAATTTGTGCCAACGTTTGGTTAGTGAATGAGTTACTCATTACAAAACTTGGATGGCCAGTGGCACAACCTAAGTTTACTAAACGACCTTCTGCCAATACAATAATGTCCTTACCGTCAATAGTATATTTATCTACTTGTGGCTTAATGGTGTTTTTAGTGTTTCCGTGGTTGGTATTTAACCAAGCCATTTGTATTTCATTATCAAAATGACCAATGTTACAAACAATTGTTTTGTCTTTCATCGCCTCAAAATGCTCAGCACGTACAATATCTTTGTTTCCTGTTGTAGTGATTACGATATCAGAATTGCCAACAACAGTTTCCAATTTCTTTACTTCAAAACCGTCCATTGCAGCTTGTAGCGCACAAATAGGGTCAATCTCCGTAACGGTAACGATACTTCCAGCACCTTTAAAAGAAGCAGCTGTACCTTTACCAACATCGCCATAACCACAAACGGTAACACGCTTTCCGGCAAGCATTAGGTCAGTTGCTCTACGGATAGCATCAACTGCAGATTCTCTACAGCCGTATTTATTATCAAATTTAGATTTGGTTACCGAATCATTAACATTAATTGCAGGCATTGGTAATGTGCCTTTTTTCATGCGTTCATAAAGTCTGTGCACACCAGTTGTGGTTTCTTCAGAAAGCCCTTTAATATTACCAGCTAATTCTGGGTATTTATCTAAAACCATATTGGTTAAATCACCACCATCATCTAAAATCATGTTTAATGGTTGTCTGTCTTCACCAAAAAATAAGGTTTGCTCAATACACCAATCAAACTCTTCTTCCGTCATATCTTTCCATGCATATACAGCTGTGCCTGCTTCCGCAACTGCAGCTGCAGCTTGATCTTGGGTTGAGAAAATATTACAAGAACTCCATGTTACCTCTGCACCAAGAGCTTGTAAGGTTTCAATTAACACTGCAGTTTGAATGGTCATGTGTAAACAACCTGCAATTCTTGCCCCTTTTAAAGGTTGATCTTTGCCGTATTCTTCACGTAAACTCATTAAGCCTGGCATTTCTGCTTCGGCCAATTCAATCTCTTTTCGTCCCCATTCTGCAAGGTCAATATTCTTTACCTTGTAAGGTAAGTACGTTGTTGTTTTTGTATCCATCTTGTTCTTAATTGCTTAATTTTTATTACCGACTAGACCTTTGGGATTGATAGTATTTTGGTTAAATTCGCTTGCCTAAAATATCCATTGCGCCAAAGGCAATGCAAAGGTAATCAATAACATTCAAAATATTAAATGCCACTTTATAAATCCATTAGCGTAAACTCACAAACTACTGTTAAAATCTGGAAGATTGAAGAATCTTACAACGATTTAATGTTTCCCTTGGATTTGAAGCAAGAAAGCTTAGATCGTGTTTTAGGTATGAAAAGCCAATTGCACCAACGTGGGTTTTTAAGTGTGCGCCATTTGCTGCGTGAGTTTGGATACACGGATCAGGATTTATATTATGATGAAAACGGAAAACCACATTTAAAAGATGGGAAACATATTTCTATCACGCACTCGTTCATATTTTCCGGAGTTATTATAAGTGATGCCGAAGTTGGAATAGATATAGAAAAGCAACGTGAAAAAATAGGAATAATAGCCAACAAATTTATAGCATACGAATTTGAATACCTCAATGTTGAAGCTAATGATTATGTGAGAAAATTGACTGTGATTTGGGGAATCAAGGAATCACTTTATAAACTATTTGCAACACCAGGAATGCTATTTAAGGAGCATTTTTTAGTAATACCTTTTATGCTCAAAGATGGTGAAACAGTGGCTTGGATAGATTACAAGGATAAAAAATACAGATACAATACCTGTCTCTTATACACATCTCCGAGCCCACGAGACCGAGGCTGATCT
>CAJXVG010000002.1 GCA_913061495.1 uncultured Winogradskyella sp. | reverse complement strand
TAAGGAGTCGTCGGCAGCGTCAGATGTGTATAAGAGACAGCTACTATATTTTTTAGCACAGCTTCATTTACAGTAGATATGCACTTTTGCTGCAATAAATTGGTTGATATGGCACTCTTTGGAAAAGCCAAAGTATGTGCAGACAAGGCTCAAAAAAAAGATTTAAACACAAAACAGTGTACTTCTCTTCAAGAAAAAGATTGCTGCAGCAACCAAACTTTGGTTAAAACAGGTGATGACACCATAAAAAAGGCTCAGACCCAACTTGAGTATGAAGATATACTCTTTCTTAACACCTTTTTTTACACTTACCTCAATCTATTTGAAGGGCTTGAAAAAAACATCATTCCTTTTAAACAATATAGGCCGCCCTTGTTGTCTAAGGATATACAGGTTCTTCACGAGACATATTTAATTTGATTTTCTTACTTGCAGATTGATCGTATCAATCTGTATCCTCTATTATAGTCAAAGAACAACTTCTGGCTAAACATTGTTGTATCCATTACTCAACAACACAATTTATCAAATTAACCCAGTAAGGTTAAAACCTTACAAACTATTGAGCCGAATACTCAATAGTAACACCAATACTATAATGAGCTCACCAAAAGAATTCTGGATTAAGAATATGGTTTGTAGTAGATGCCTTAAAGTTATTAAACAAGAACTACAAGAATTAGATATTACTGTACTCTCATTAGAGCTAGGAAGGTTATTGGTAGAAGCACCTAACCTAAATGAAGCTGCTATAACAGACAACGTAACAAGGGTGCTTCACATAAATAGTTTCAAAATTGTAGAAAATGAAGAAGAGATGTTGGTTGAAAGAATCAAAATTCTATTAATCGAGCAACTTGTTGAACTACCATTGGATATGAAAGTGAAGACCTCAGAACTCTTGGCCTCAGCATTGCATCGTGACTATAAGACACTGAGCAAACTATTTTCAACCATTGAAAAGTCAACCATTGAAAAGTACTTCATCAAATTGAAGATTGAGAAAGTAAAGGAACTTATTCAGCTAAAACAGCATTCCTTCTCTGACATAGGTTACCTATTGGACTATAGCAGCGTAAATCATTTATCCAGACAGTTTAAGGAAGTGGTGGGAATGAGTATGACAGATTACAAGAACACAGGAAATTGGAAACGAAATTTCTATGATGAAATTATGTAGATATCAACGAAAGTTATGCAGATAAAGGTCTGCAACAGTCATTAATTTTAACAAATTAAATCAAACCAAAAATGAAAATATTTGTCATCGCATTACTGCTCATCCCTTATCTGGGAATAGCTCAAACTTTAGAAAATTTAGACTACATCTCGCCTTTTAACGATGGCGTTGCCGCCATTAAAAAAGGGAACGAATGGGGTTTTATTGACCAAGAAGGAAAATTAATCATTGATTTTCGAAATGATTTGGTGGTAACCAAAACAGACAACGCCAATTACCCAATCTTTGAAGACGATAGATGCTTGATTGCCCATCATAAGGATGGGGTGCTCTATTATGGATATATAAATAAAGAAGGGGAAACTGTTATTGCACCTCAATTTCTTAACGCCACCAATTTTAATAACAAAAAGGCAATAGCATTAAAGGTACACAAAGAGACCATTGGCTATAATGATATTTTCAAAAAGGACGTGGTAAGCTATCATTACTTTGAAGTGGTTATAGATAAAACCGGAACGACGATGGATCACTTAACACAACTGGCCTTACACGTTTCGCCACAGAACATAAAAAATAGTGGTTCCCCAACCATAACATCAAAATTTATTTCGGCCAATTTGGTCGCCGTAAAAGGAAACAACTCTAAATGGCAAATCAAAAAAATCGATTAGTAAATATTATACTAAAACAAAAACTTAAAAATTCAGCCCGATTAATAGCTGATAACCCATTCCCTCTCTATAACCCAATTAGCTATTGGGAATGGGTTTAAAAATAAATTTATGTCTAATTAAATAACAAAGAAAATGAGAACACTATTTATTGGTTTACTGGCAATTGGCCTTTTCAGCTTAACCAGCTGCAAACAAGAAACAGACACGCAAGCACTACTGGAAAATCCTGAGACGCGCACAGAGGTTTTTAATAGCATTGTTGAGAACGATGCATATATGGCCGAGTTTATGGAAAGTATGCACGGAAATCTAGCAACAATGAAAATGATGCAAGGCAACAAAAAAATGATGGGTTCTATGATGAATGGACAGGGTATGCAAATGATGATGAAGGATAGCACAATGATGCATTCAATGATGAACAGAATGATGGGCGATGGAAAAATGATGGGAAATATGATGAAAATGATGCACGAAACAGGAATGATGAGTGAAGATTGTATGGAATCCTGTTCTATGATGATGAAAGATAAGGGAATGGATATGATGTATATGAACAATGGAATAGAAAACAATCATTCTGAACATCACTAATTTCTAACCCATAAAGCAAAGCACAATGAAAAACAGTCACTGGATATGGATGGTCATCGGATGTGGACTACCGTTGCTATTTATTTTTTTAGCACCATCGTTTGGTATAGGAAGCAGTTCTTCTCTGTTCATTTTCATCCTCGTTATGTTCGGTATCCATTTGTTTATGCCCCACGGTTCACATCGGCACGGAAGACCCAATAATCGTAAGCATCGGGATGGCAATAACAATCAATCTGAACAGAACACAAAAGAAGAACACAAAAGACATCAAGATCACTAATAAATAAAACACAATGAAGCAAAAATTTCAAATAAACGGAATCAGTTGTGGTGGATGTGTAGCAAGGGTCAAGAAGACTTTGGAAGAACATCCCAATATCGAAAAGGCAGAAATTTTTCTGGCGCCAAAAGGCGCAACGTTTATCACGATGACAGAAAAACTTTCAATTACTGAATTACAAAAGCAACTCAGCAAACTTAACGGATACACAATTACAGAAATAAATTAATAACAACTAAAACCAAAAATTATGCATTTATACGACGGACATTTTGGAGGTATGCACCTAATATGGTGGATTATATGGATAATATTTATTGCTTGGATATTCTTTATCCCAACAGATATTCCCTATCAAAAAACTAAGAAGGACAGCCCGCTCGATATTCTCAAAAACCGCTTTGCAAAAGGTGAAATATCCAAGGAAGAATTCGAAGAATCTAAAAAGATTATAAACTCGGACAACTAAATTAAAACTAAAAATTATGTATCGATTAAACGTAAAGAAATTAGGATTCGCATTCGGGCTTACCGGAGCGTTAATTTACTTGGGCTGTATGATTGTAATGGCAACAGCAGGCCGAGAAGCCACTATAGATTTTTTCAACAGCCTATTGCACGGTTTAGACACCACGAGCATTATTAGGATGGATGTACCCTTATGGGAAGCAGGATTAGGAATAGTACAAACATTTATTTTGGGATGGCTAATCGGTGCCTGTATCGCTGCTTTTTATAACGCTCAAATAAAAAAACAGTAAGGTTTATGCAATACGTCTGGTTCATATGGTCACTTATAATTCTTGCGCTTTGGGCAATCATCTATCTATTGAGAAAAGAATCAAGAAAAGAGATGCTCAAAATGAGCCTTATAACAATGCCTTTTGGTTTAACTGAACCTTTGTTTGTTCCAGAATATTGGTTTCCACCTTCGCTGTTCAATTTGGCTATAAAAACAGGTTTTGATATAGAAAGCCTTATCTTTTCTTTTGCTATTGGCGGGATTGGCACGGTACTCTATAACCTTACTTTTAAGCGAAGCCTCGTTGAAATACCACAGAGCGAGCGTGGACACCAACGACATAAGCTACATATTTATATACTTTTTGTGCCTGCGCTGGTCTTTTTTATACTTGCCCTATTTACATCGCTCAACCACATTTATTGTGGGATTATCGCTTTGTTCATAGGTGGTTTGGCAACACTCTATTGCCGTCCAGATTTAAATAAGAAGATTTGGGTCGGAGGAATCTTGTTTACAGTACTGTACTTCATTTATTTCGGAAGTATCCTTCCGTTTTATCCTCAATATGTGGAGCTGTACTGGAATCTTGACAACCTGACCCATATTCTTTTCTTGGGTGTACCCATAGAAGAACTACTGTTCGCCTTCACTTTTGGAATGTACTGGTCTGGATTATATGAACACTTGTATTGGAGAAAACTTATAAAACCGAAAGGAATTTTAACCAACTAAAACATTCGAATTATGAAAATACTATTGGCAGTAGACGGTTCAGACTTTAGCAAAGCTGCTGTAGATGAAATCAATAAAATGATATTACCATCATATGCTGAAATCTGCATTATAAATGTATATGAGTTTCCCACTATGATTGGCCCAGAATTAATGGCCACAGGTGGAAGCTTGAACAACTACTACGAAGATTTCATAAGTGGTGCTAAAACAATAGGTAATAAAATTGTTTCGGAAGCCAGCGATGTTCTAAAGAGCAAAAACGAAGCTCTTAACATAACTACTATCGTTGTGAGCGGACTACCCAAAAGTGCCATCCTCGAAAAAGCCGAGGATTGGAAAGCAGATTTAATCGTAGTGGGCTCTCAAGGTCAAGGTGCGTTGTCGCGCTTACTTTTAGGCTCTGTTTCCCAATATTTAGCCACCCACGCCAAGTGCTCGGTACTTATTGCAAGAGGTAAAGATGAAGGGTGAATGAAATATGAACAACTAACAAATGAAAGATAGCCACCAACATAAGAAAATAATGTCATCTGCTTGCAAGGTAACGGATGATATCTGCCTTCCAGATTCTGACCTACCTCGCGTAGTTATCATTGGTGGTGGTTTTGCTGGTCTGGCATTGGTAGAAAAATTGAAACATAAAGAAGTACAAGTTGTATTGTTCGATAAAAACAACTTCCATCAATTTCAACCTTTATTCTATCAAGTGGCAACAAGTGCTTTGGAGCCAGACAGCATTGTGTTTCCATTTAGAAAACAATTTAAGGGATATAAAAATGTAGTGTTCCGCTTGGCGGAAGTCGAGGAAATTCAACCCTCATCAAATACATTAACAACTACCAAAGGAAAAGTCCACTACGACTATCTCGTATTGGCAACGGGTACGACCACAAATTTTTTCGGAATGGATTCCGTAGCCCAAAACAGCTTAGGGATGAAGGATATTCGTGATTCCCTCAACATTCGCCATATGATGCTGCAAAACTTAGAACAAGCAGCCATTACCTGCGATGATGATGAACGTGATTCCCTAACAAATTTCGTTATTGTTGGAGGTGGTCCCGCTGGTGTAGAAATGGCAGGAGCTTTGGCTGAATTTTGCAAATACATTCTACCGAAGGATTACCCAGAATACCCTGCTTCCATAATGAACATTTATTTGATAGAAGCTATTGACGAGTTGTTAAGCACAATGTCAGACAAAGCATCATCAAAAACTTTAAAGTATCTGAAAGACTTAAATGTAAAAGTACTATTCAACGAGTCGGTAAGTGATTATGACGGTTCAGAGGTTACTACGAAAAGCGGAAAGAAAATTTTAGCAAGAAACCTCATCTGGACGGCAGGTGTAAAAGGACAATTCCCCAAAGGTATAGATGAAAAACACCTGGTTTGGGGTAACCGCTTAAAAACTGACTCGTTTTTAATGGTAGAAGGCTACAAAAATATTTTTGCCGTGGGAGATATAGCGGCAATGATTACTACAGACACACCCAAAGGGCATCCACAAGTAGCCCAAACAGCAATCCAGCAAGGCAAATATTTAGGTAATGTATTATTGAAAATTATTAAGGATGAAGGCGTAAAACCTTTTGAATACAAAGACAAAGGTTCATTGGCCACAGTAGGAAAACGAAAGGCTGTTGCCGATTTAGGCAAATTCAAATTTGCTGGTTATTTCGCTTGGTTGCTATGGTCAATTGTACACTTGTTATCTATAAGTGGATTTAGAAATAGATTGATGGTTGGTTTTAATTGGGCGGTTAGCTATTTCACTTATGAAAAAAGCAACCGCCTAATTATTCGAAATTTCAAACCCAAATCATTAGTCGACAACACAGAAGAATAACTAATTAAAACAAAATTTATATGAAAAAAGTAGGAGTTATAGGATACGGAGTCATAGGAAAAAGGGTGGCAGATGCCATCAATTTACAAGATGATATGAAGCTTTCGGGCGTTTGCGATATCATCAGCGATTGGCGCATTCAAAATGCAGTAAGAAAGAATTACAACATATACGCAGCAACTCAAGATGCAGCTGATAATATGAAATCTGAAGGGATTTCTGTTAAAGGCAATATGCAGGAACTTTTAAAGAAATCAGACCTTGTTGTGGACTGTACGCCAAAAAAAATTGCCGCTCAGAATGTCGTTATCTACAAGGAGCAAAACATCAAATTTATTCTACACGGTGGCGAAAAACACGAAACTACAGGGCATTCCTTTAGTGCAGAAAATAATTACAAATCCGCTCTAAACTTGAATGCAACAAGAGTAGTTTCCTGTAATACTACGTCTATTTTAAGAACCTTGACCGCTTTAAAAAGAGCCGATTTATTGGATTATGCCAGAGGTACACTTTTAAGAAGAGCTACAGACCCTTGGGAAAGTCATTTAGGTGGTATTATGAATACGATGGTTCCCGAAAAAGATATTCCAAGCCATCAAGGTCCGGATGCTAAAAGTGTTGACCCAGAATTGGATGTCATCACCGCAGCAGTAAAAGTACCGCAAACCTTAAGCCATATGCACTACTGGAATGTGAAATTGAAAAAGCAGTCGACAAAGCAAGAAGTGCTAAATGCCTTTAAAACTTCAAGTCGTATTAAACTAATTCAATATGACCAAGGTCTGGTTTCTAACAATACCATCAAGGAAATGTTCTTAGATATGGGAAGACCTTGGGGCGATATGTACGAAGTTGCGCTATGGAAAGATATGTTAAAGGTGCAGGGAGACGAACTTTTTTATGCCTATGTAGTCGATAACCAAGCCATTGTAATACCAGAAACTATCGATGCTATTAGGGCATTAACTGGAATTGAAACAGATGGGGGGAAATCCATCGCCAAAACCAATGAAAGCTTAGGAATTCATTAATCCTCTTTTAAATGAAAACAGATATAAATATCACAGAGCTTTTAGGAGACAAAGCTGATTTCTACTTGAATCACGTTTGTGAAAGAATCACAAAAGATGAATTGCAGACACCAAGTAAAAATAGTCTTGAAAAAGTATTTGTCAATAGCAACAGAAATCCACAGGTAATAAGAAGCCTTAACCAATTATACAACCACGGCAATCTTGGTGGCACAGGCTATTTGAGTATTCTTCCAGTAGACCAAGGCATTGAGCATAGCGCAACCTTTTCATTCTACAAGAACCCGGATTATTTTGACCCTGAGAACATTATAAAACTTGCTATCGAAGCGGGTTGTAATGGTGTGGCATCTACGTTTGGAGTATTGGGCTTGAACGCTCGAAAGTATGCCCATAAAATCCCTTTTATCGTTAAGATTAACCATAATGAGTTACTCACCTATCCCAATAAATATGACCAAACGCTCTTTGGTAATGTAAAAACCGCTTGGGATATGGGAGCAATTGCCGTAGGAGCTACGATTTATTTCGGTTCAGCAGAAAGCAACAGACAGCTAAAAGAAATAGCTGAAGCTTTTGAAGAAGCCCATAATCTGGGAATGGCCACCATCTTATGGTGCTATACACGGAACGAGGCATTTAAAACCAACAAGGAAGATTATCACGCAGCTGCCGATGTAACTGGGCAGGCAAACCATTTGGGTGTTACTATTCAAGCAGACATCATCAAACAAAAATTACCCACCAATAATTTTGGTTTCAAAGAGATAGGATTTGGAAAATATGATGGTGAAATGTATAAAATCCTAACCACAGACCATCCCATAGACCTTTGCCGATTACAAGTTGCTAATTGCTATATGGGTAAAATAGGACTGATTAACTCAGGAGGTGGGTCCAAAGGTGAGTCTGATTTGGTTGAAGCTGTAACAACTGCCGTTATCAATAAAAGGGCTGGCGGCTCTGGGCTGATAATGGGAAGGAAAGCATTTCAAAAGCCCTTCGGTGAAGGCGTGAAAATATTACAATCTGTTCAGGAAGTGTATCTGGATAATAAAATTAATATAGCATAATCAACAGAATGTTTGACACTGAGATAAAATCATTAAAATCACTTAACCACTACCTTCTCAAACTGGTAGAAAGTCGCTTATGGCTTAAGGTAATCATTGCCTTGTTTTTAGGTGTCGGATTTGGTTTGTTGTTAAGCCCACAAAATGGATGGATTTCTAAAGAAACCGCAGATATCGCGGGGAATTGGCTGGCATTGCCTGGTGTACTATTTCTGAAACTGGTTCAAATGATTATGATTCCGTTGATTGTGGCTTCTATCATCACAGGAATCGTAAGTAACGATAAGGATAGTCTAAAAAAACTTGGCGGTGGTGTTTTACTGTATTTTTTGGGCACAACAATAGTTTCGGTTAGCATAGGTACGATACTATCCCAAATTTTTAGACCGGGTCGTTTTCTTCATCAACAATCACTAAAAGAGCATAATGAAATTATGGCAGTTTCAACTGATGAACCCGAGCTTTCCTTCGGAATTGAAACAATTCCTGATGCCATCTCAAACCTGCTTCCCGAAAACCCCTTGGCGTCTATGGTTAGCGGTGAAATGTTGAGTATCGTGATTTTCACAATCATTATTGGTGTAGCTGTGCTATCACTAGAAAATGCCTTACTGCGCCCAGTAAAGCTACTTCTAAGTGCCATTCAGGAAGTCTGTATGACAGTAGTAAAATGGTCAATGCTTCTAGTGCCTATTGCTGTTTTCGGTCTTATGGCGCAGCTTACCTCTAGTGTTGGTTTAAGTTCTCTTTCTGGTCTCACCTATTATGTTGGTGTCGTCCTGCTCGGTCTGTTACTTTTGGTAATTTTCTATTTAGGACTAATTGTGCTTCTTGGAAAAGCAAACCCTATGCATTTCCTAAAAAAAATAAGGGACGTTCAATTATTGGCCTTTTCAACCACAAGCTCTGCAGCCGTGATGCCACTTTCCCTTCAAACAGCCGAAGAAGAATTGAAGGTTGACAAGACCATTAGCAATTTTATCATCCCCATAGGTGCAACCGTCAATATGGATGGCACTGCACTCTATCAAACCATAACTACGCTATTCATAGCCCAAGCCTATGGCTTGGAAATGAGTTTGCTCAATATTATTGTGGTCATCGTAACCATCGTTGCTGCTTCCATTGGCACACCTGCAATTCCCGGAGGTGGTGTGGTGATACTCGCTTCTGTTTTGGGAAGTGTCGGTATACCAGCCGAAGGCATCATCATTATCATTGGTGTAGAAAGACTATTGGGAATGTTCAGAACAGCTGTAAACGTAACGGGTGACCTCACAGCTTGTATGGTTTTTAATAGACTGTATGGTATAAAAAAGACTGAAATTCTTAAAAAAGAAGCTTTATAACTATGGATAATACTATAAAACATATAGGTGTATTTACCTCTGGAGGTGATAGTCCAGGGATGAATTCAGCCTTGTACGCCATTGCAAAAACGGCTGAAGCAACTGGTATAAAAGTTAGTGGTTTTAGAAAAGGATATGAAGGATTGATAGACGGTGACTTGGTTCAATTAAAATCACACGAATTACAAAAACTGACCCAAAAGGGTGGCACTATTCTTAAGACGGCGCGAAGCAAACGTTTTCTGGAACTTGACGGTCGAAAAAAAGCCTCGCAAACCCTAAATGCAAACAAAATAGACGCGTTGATTGCCATTGGTGGCGATGGTACATTTAAGGGATTACTTGCTTTTTCAGAGATATGCGATATCCCATTCATAGGGATTCCCGGAACTATTGACAACGATATTTCGGGTACGGATTACACCCTTGGTTTTGATTCCGCAGTTAACACAGCCATTGAAAATATTGATAAAATAAGGGATACTGCCGAATCTCACAATCGGGTATTTATCGTGGAAGTAATGGGAAGGGATTCGGGTTATATTGGCATTCATTCTGGTTTGACGGTTGGTGCGGACGCCATTTTAATTCCAGAGAGCGGTAAGGACTTTATTAACCTATTGAATAAAGTGAAAAATTACAATAGCGAGGATGCTTTTCTAATCGTAGTTTCTGAAGGTGACGAAATTGGTGCCGAACTTGTTTCTTCAAAAATAAAGGAAGTCAATCCCAATGTCGATTTACGCATAACAAAGCTTGGCCATATACAGCGAGGTGGAAATCCGTCAGCTTTAGATAGAATGTTGGGTATTAGGCTTGGGGTGGAAGCCGTAAAATCACTTTTACAAAGTAAAAAGAATGTAATGGTTGGGATTTTAAACAATCAATTGCACTTAACCCCTTTTAGTGAAGTGGTTAAACAACATCAGGTCAATAAAGAACTGCACGAACTCTTAGAACTATTTGGAACATAAATTATGAAAACAATAATATACAGCACACATAAATTCGATAAGCCTTCCATTGAAAACGCTAATAAAGGAAAACATCAATTGAATTTTCTGGAATTTCGGCTAACAAAGGAAACCGCTTTATTGGCAAAAGGTTCAAAGGCCATAGCACTTTTCTCAAGTGACGATGCCTCTTCGGAAGTTTTGGTTATTTTACACAAACTGGGCATAAAATTTATCGCATTACGTTCGGCAGGTTTCAATCACGTTGATTTAAAAAAAGCATCAGAACTTGGAATCAAAGTGGCACGTGTTCCTGCCTATTCCCCTTATGCCATTGCAGAGCATACAATGGCTTTAATACTCGCACTTAACCGAAAACTGATTAAAGCACACAATAGGGTACGCGACCAAAATTTTTCTTTAAACGGACTTACAGGTTTCGACTTAAACGGAAAAACTGTAGGTGTAATAGGAACAGGGAAAATAGGCGCTGTATTGGTTAAAATTCTACACGGTTTTGGCTGTAATATCCTTGTACACGATATAGTTGAAGATGAAAACCTTATCAATTTATATGGTGTTCGCTACACAGATTGCGAGACCATTTGCAAACAGTCCGATATCATAAGTCTTCACGTTCCACTTACAGCTTCAACTAAACATTTGATTGATGCAAAGCATATTTCATTGATGAAACAAGGGGTAATGCTTATCAATACAAGTCGTGGAGGACTGGTCGACACCAAAGCGGTTATCGAAGGCTTAAAGTCTAAAAAAATTGGCTATTTCGGCATCGATGTGTATGAGGAGGAAGAAGGGTTGTTTTTTGAAGACCATTCCGAAGATATATTACAGGACGATGTAATTGCACGGTTAATGACTTTCAATAATGTACTAATTACAAGTCATCAAGCCTTTTTGACCGAAACAGCATTGACCAATATTGCAGAAACTACAATCTATAATCTGGATTGTTTTGAAAAAGGAAAAGTTTCAGGAAATGAGATTCCCTGAACAAAAAAAACTTAATAATTAATCGTTTAATCTTAAAGTTTAAAATTATGAAACGAGTAAAAAATAAAGTAGCCATTGTCACAGGAGGAGCATCTGGTTTGGGAAAATCAAGTGCTAAACTATTGGCACGAGAAGGAGCAAAAATAGTCGTGTCAGATATAGACGAAGAAGGTGGTAAAAAAGTAGTTCAACAAATAAAAGAAGACGGTGGTGAGGCCATATTCATTAAACAAGATGTTGCCAAAGAAGATGAATGGAAAAACGTTATTGAAACTACACTTGAAACTTATGGAAAATTACACATTTTAGCAAATTCTGCTGGAATAGGACTCGGAGGAACCGTTGAAGATGTAACCCTTGAAGATTGGAAAAACCTCATAGATATAAACCTAAATGGCACTTTTTTAGGCACGAAATATGGGATAAAAGGTATGAGGAAAACAGATGAAGGTGGTTCCATCATCAACTTCTCTTCCATTGAAGGACTTATCGGTGATCCCAATTTACCTGCGTATAACGCAAGTAAAGGCGGCGTTACCATTTTCACTAAATCTGCCGCTCTACATTGTACTAAACAAGGCTATGGCATCCGTATCAATTCTATCCATCCTGCTTATATCTGGACCCCAATGGTAGAGAATTTTCTCAAGGCTCAAGGTGACGTAGAAGAAGGCAAAAAACAACTGGAAAGTTTACATCCAATTGGTCATTTGGGAGAACCTGACGATATAGGGTACGGAGTTGTATATCTGGCCTCTGATGAATCCAAATTTATGACCGGTTCCGAACTGGTTATCGATGGTGGCTATACCGCCCAATAAGAAAAACAATAAAACTAAAATTATGAAAAACATACTCGTACCTACCGATTTCTCGAAAAACTGCACTAAAGCAGCAAATCTTGGTATCGAAATAGCCAAACTATACGATGCAGAGATACACTTTTTACATCAAATGACTACCCCTGTTGATTGGGTAAAACTGGATAAACATAAAGAAAAAAGGTATCCCGAAACTTTAAAGGAAATTGGAGTCGTTAAATCAAAATTGCGGGAACTGGAAAAAAAGGCTGAGCACGAAGGTCTTAAATGTCGAACTTTTCTTCAATTTGATTCGGGACAGAAAGATATTTTAGAACATTCTGGTCATTTCCATCACGATTTCATCGTTACCGGCAGTAGTGGAACCAAAGGTGTCATTAGAGAAATTACTGGTAGTAATGTTGAAAAAATAGTTCGAAAAGCCAATGCGCCCATTATCGTTGTCAAAGAAGAGGATGTCACATTTCCCTTCAAGGACATTCTATTTGTTTCTTCTTTTGAAGAGGATGTCACGCATCCATTTCAAGAAGTATTGTCAATAGCCAAAAAATGCGATGCTAAAATCCATTTGTTACGAGTAAACACAGAAACTGACTTTAATAGCATAGAGCTTGGTTTAAATCCTGTAAAGGAATTTCTTGAAAAATTCCCCAATCTAAAAAACTTCTCAATGAGCGTCCATAATGAGTCTTCCGTAGAAGCAGGCATCAATACATTTTTAAAACATCAGCCCGCAGATTTAATTGCAATGAGCACTCACGGAAAAACGGGATTTTTGAGCCTATTTTCAAAAAGTATTGCCGAAGGCGTTACAAATCATTCCGTGCTTCCAGTAATGACCATACATATTAAAAAATGAAAAATCCAATCAACATAGTGAAGTATTCTGGTGATGTGGTAGCCTTTGATGTAGATAAGCTTATCAATTCCTTAAGGCGTTCACAAGCGAGCGAAGAATTAATTCAGCAAATAGTTGAACAAGTCGAAGGCCAACTCTATGATGGAATTACCACAAAAAAAATCTATCAGATGGCATTTAAAATGCTTAAGCGTAAATCTCGCGTAAGTGCCTCAAAATACAAGCTAAAAAAAGCGATAATGGAATTAGGGCCATCAGGATTTCCTTTTGAAAAATTTGTCGGTAAGATTTTAGAGATGGAAGGCTTTAGCACAAAGGTGGGAGTTATTGTTCAAGGTAATTGTGTACAGCACGAAGTTGATGTTATCGCCCAAAAAGAAAACAAACACTATATGATTGAATGCAAATACCATAGCGACCAAGGCAGGTTTTGTAATGTAAAAATCCCATTATATATCCATTCACGGTTTTTGGACGTAGAAAAGCAATGGGAACACCAAAAAGGTCACGAGGCTAAACTTCATAAAGGAGCTGTGTACACCAATACGCGTTTCACAACCGATGCCATTCAGTACGGGAAATGTGTTGGAATGCTTTTAAGCAGTTGGGATTATCCAAGAGGAAATGGTCTCAAGGACAGAATAGATAAATCTGGGCTACATCCCTTAACCGCTTTAACAACGCTTACTAAAGCTGAAAAAACAAAATTATTAGATGAAGGCATCGTACTCTGTAAAGAGCTTCACGAAAGTCCGAAGCTCTTGGAAAAAATAGGAATTGATAAAAAAAGACATAAAAAGATTCTTGAAGATTCAGAAAAATTATGTTCAGTCCATCAATAAAAAACAATGCAACAATCAATATTTCTAAATAAAAAGTCAAATGAAAAAAGAAAATTCACAACAACAGAACCAATTAGATTTTGAGCCGTTTTACGAAGCTCTCGAAGACGACCCGAAATTGCTTGACGAGGCCATAGAAATTCTATTGGATATGGTTGAGTTAGAAACTAACTCTATTAAGAAGGTAGCACTTTATATCAAAGAGGATTCACGAAATCTATATAATGAGATAACAAAATTATATAAATCGAGCCAAAACCAAAGCAATACACCGTCCTGCTGTGGAGGACTCTAAATAAATACCATAAAGATGAAAAACAACAAAATAAACATCCATTTTTTAGGAGCGGCAGGCACAGTAACCGGTTCAAAATATCTGGTTGATACAGGAGATAGAAAGATACTGATAGACTGCGGACTTTTTCAGGGATTGAAGGAATTACGCCTTAAAAACTGGGAGTACCCACCTGTTAATGTTGCTGATATTGATGCCGTTTTGCTTACCCACGGCCATATGGACCATACAGGTTATCTGCCGAGATTGGTAAAGCAAGGCTTTAATGGCCCCATCTATGGTACCAATCCCACCTTGGACATCGCAAAAATCATATTGAATGATAGTGCCAAAATACAAGAACAGGATGCCGAACGTGCCAATAAAGAGGGCTATTCCAAACACAGTCCTGCGGAACCACTTTACGATTTAAATGATGTAGAAAAAACAATCCCTTACTTCAAAGGAGTACCACCCTCGCAATGGCTACCCATTCTCAAAGATGTGAAAGCGAGGTTTCAATACAACGGACACATCCTTGGTGCCACATACATTGAGTTAGATATACGCGGAAAACGTTTCGTGTTTTCTGGCGATATAGGCAGAACAAATGATTTGTTACTGTTTCCACCCTTAAAGCCAAAGAAAGCGGATGTGTTATTTATTGAATCCACCTACGGAGGAAGGCTTCATCCCGATGAAGTAGAAGCACTTCCACAAATTGAAAAATTGGTCAATGACACCATCAACAGAGGTGGCAGCTTATTTGTCCCAAGTTTTTCGGTAGAACGTGCCCAGCTAATGATGCTCATCTTTTGGAAATTATTGAAAGAAAAGAAAATCCCCAGAGTACAAATGATTATGGACAGTCCGATGGGTGCCAACGTATTGGAACTGTTTCATAGAACTCGGGATTGGCACAGATTGGAAGACAATGAATGTGACGAAATGTGCTCGCACTTTACGGTTGTTAGCAGCTATCGTGAAACAATGGAATTAAGAACAGATAACAAACCCAAAATCGTGATTGCAGGAAGCGGAATGCTCACAGGCGGAAGAATGCTTAACTATCTTGAAACACAGGCACAAAATCCAAATAACACCTTACTTTTTGTAGGCTATCAAGCTGAAGGCACTCGTGGCAGAAAATTATTGGAAGGTGAAAAAGAACTAAAAGTATATGGAAAATGGGTGCCGTTTAAAATGCAGGTCGCAGAAATTGAAGGGCTTTCGGCACACGCAGACCACGCAGAACTTATGGACTGGATGGATAAGATAAAAAACAAACCCGAACGTATTTTCATTGTACACGGTGAAAAAGAGAGTGCAGAAGCATTGCAAAAAGGCATCAAGGAAACCTATGGGTGGGATGCAGAAATTCCGCAATTATACACCATCGAAGAAATAGAATAAATCGAAAAATCACAACAACCAATAAAATATGGACACACACTCAAACATATTAAAATATAAACATCTCGGAATCTATACCCAAAACGAAAATGTAGTGTATATGCGCGAAGATTGCCACGTCTGTATTTCAGAAGGGTTTGAGGCACTTACCCGAATAAGAATATCCAACGCAAGTACATCAATCGTGGCAAGTCTTAATGTTTTGAATTCTGATATCTTGTTGCCCAATGAAATCGGACTATCAGATGCTGCTGCGAAAAAACTCAATGTGTCCCAAAACGATACATTGTATGTTTCCCATTTAGAACCTATAGAATCCTTAAGCCACGTCAGGGCAAAAATCTATAACAAAAAACTGGATTATAAGGCCTATAACAACATCATAACCGATATCGTGGAAGGCGATTATTCCAACATCCACCTTTCGGCATTTATTACTGCCTGTGCTGGCGACCGAATGGATATTGATGAAATAAGTGACCTTACTAAAGCAATGATTGCTTCCGGAAAGCAACTGAACTGGAACAAGGATATCGTGGTCGACAAGCATTGCATTGGTGGATTGCCTGGCAATAGAACAACACCATTGGTCGTTGCCATTGTTGCCGCGTATGGTCTTACTATGCCAAAAACATCCTCACGGGCAATCACTTCGCCAGCAGGCACAGCAGATACAATGGAAGTATTGACCAATGTTACGCTCTCTTCCGAGGAAATAAAGACTGTAGTAGAAAAAGAAGGCGGATGTTTTGTTTGGGGAGGCACGGCGCAGTTAAGTCCTGCCGATGATGTGCTCATCAAAATTGAAAAAGCCTTGGATATTGATAGTGAAGGGCAGCTCATTGCTTCGGTACTCTCTAAAAAAGCAGCAGCTGGTTCCACTCACGTGGTCATTGATATTCCCGTGGGTGAAACCGCCAAGGTTCGCAGTACCGAAATGGCTCAAAAACTAAAAAATCATATGGAAACCGTTGGGACATCTGTTGACTTGAATGTAAAAGTTGTAGTTACGGATGGCACGCAGCCTGTTGGAAGGGGTATCGGTCCTACATTAGAAGCCATAGATATATTAAAAGTTTTGAAAAATGAGGAAGATGCACCTAAAGACTTAACAGAAAGAGCATTGCTTTTAGCTACTGAACTATTAGAACTTTCTGGAAAAGTAGAAAAAGGAAAGGGACTGGAAACCGCACGTGAAATTCTCAAATCTGGTCAGGCTTATAAAAAATTCCTTGCTATTTGTAATGCGCAAGGTCGCTTTTCAAAACCTGTTTTAGCACCCTATAAAACCGAAATTAGAGCAGAAAACTCTGGGGTTTTAAAGCACATAGATAATAGAAAGATAGCAAAACTCGCCAAGCTTTCCGGCGCACCGCAGTCTAAATCGGCAGGGATTCTTTTGAATGTCCATTTAAATGAAAAAATTGAAATAGACCAATTATTATATACCATATATGCTGAATCCAAAGGCGAACTCAACTATGCTCTGGAATATAAAAACAACCATAACGACATCATAACTATAATTTAAAAAACTATGAAAACAATATTATTCTGTCTTCCCGGAAATGAAGAACTCACAGAACTAATGGCTACAAAAATGGATGCTGAAGTGGGCAAAGCCATTTTGCGTAAATTCCCTGACGGGGAATCGTACACACGCATCTTATCTGATGTTAAAGATAAATGTGTGGTACTGGTATGCACCTTGCACGAACCGGATGAAAAACTGTTGCCCCTTTATTTTTTAAGTCATACTGCCAAATCATTAGGGGCAATGTGCACCTGTTTGGTAGCGCCCTATTTGGCATATATGAGGCAGGACAAAGTATTTAATGAAGGCGAAGGGGTAACTTCTGGTTTCTTCGGAAAATTGATTTCAGGTTTTGCCGATAGCATTACCACGGTTGACCCTCACTTACACAGAATTAGTTCATTAGGAGAAGTGTATCAAATTCCAAATAAAGTAATTCACGCTGCCGATGCTATTTCAGATTGGATAAAGGAAAACATCGAAAACCCAGTACTTATCGGTCCCGATTCTGAAAGTGAACAATGGGTTTCAGAAGTCGCCAAAAATGCAGGAGCACCATTTACAGTATTACAAAAGGTGCGTCACGGTGACCGTGATGTAGAAGTCTCTGTCCCCGATGTGGATAAATATAAAGATGCTACACCTATTTTGGTAGATGATATTATTTCTACGGCGCGAACGATGATTGAAACCGTGGTGCATTTGAAAAAAGCAGGGATGAGACCACCTATATGTGTTGGTATTCACGCCGTTTTTTCAGGTAATGCCTATCAAGATTTGTTGGATTCCGGAGTAGAAAAGATAGTGACCTGCAATACCATTCCGCATCCGTCCAATGGCATAGATTTAAGCGATATACTGGCAAAAGAGGTAAAGAAATTAATGCTCCATATATGAGAAGTCGAATCTTCATAGTACTGATTATTTTATTCAGCATCACAATGACTGGACAAACTGAAATGCTTATTGGGCAGATTTCAGGCAGATTGGTCATTCGTGAGAATTTTGATGAAAAAGGTGCTTTTCTCAATAAACAAACTTTTGAAGCTGGTAAAACAATAGAGAAAAATGGATACTATGAAATTAAGGTGGTTACGGAATTGTTTGATAAAGACAAAAAATCGACCGATAAATACACCACAACCTATCGCTGTAAGCCTGATGAGGCAAGTGTAATGGTAATGGCTTTTCCGTTTTCAAACCCAAAATCAAAGGAGACCGAAATTAATACCACCTCTAAAAAATTTAAAGAGCTCTACGATTTGGACAACCTTGAAGATATAGAATTAGAAATGACTTTTGATTCAGGACTGTTGGATTTTTTTGGTTCAAAAAGCATCATAAAGATTTACGACCGAACATTGAAGGACAATAAAACCAACATTAATTCAAAAATAAATATTAAGGCCTATGCGTGGGGCATTCGCATTAAGCAACTCAACTATACCGTCAACGAAAAATTAAACGGGAATGGTTTATTGACCTTTCAGAAATTTACAGAAGAAGATAATAGTTATTTTACAATGACTTATAAATAGAACGAAAATGAACAACTACCACACACTTTCAGAAGCAATAAACGATTTACAGGGAAAAGGCTATACATATGATTTTAACCTAAAACCAGAATGTTTGGAGTGTGCCTCACTAAAAATTGAAATACACCCAGAAGATTTTAATGTTGACGAGATGCATCGTTTTGAGGGTATGAGCAGTACCGACGATAACAGTGTGCTTTATGCTATTTCATCAAAAAATGGGATTAAAGGACTTTTGGTAGATGCCTATGGCGTCTATGCCGAAAACATTTCGGAAGCTATGAGAAAAAAATTACGATAACACTTAAACAAGACAATAATGGAAAATCACGAACACCACAATCACGAAGAAATGGACCATTCTAAAATGGACCATTCGAAGATGAAACACAAAAAAGAAGACCATTCTAAAATGAACCACAAAGGTGGGGACCATTCGGGTCACAATCCGGGTCACGGTCAAATGGGTCACGACCATCATAAAATGATGATTGCAGACTTTAGAAAACGGTTTTGGGTAACACTCGTGCTTACCATCCCCATATTGTTCTTCTCACCAATGATTCAAGAATTTTTTGGTTATGAATTTTTACTTCCAGGAAATCCATACATCCTTTTTGCACTTTCCACTGTTGTATATTTTTATGGTGGTTGGCCATTTTTAAAAGGGTTTTGGTCTGAAGTCAAAAAAGGTGCACCAGGAATGATGACCTTGATTTCTATGGCAATTTCTGTAGCTTATTTTTATAGTACTGCTACGGTTTTTGGCTTAAGAGGTGAAGACTTTTTCTGGGAACTATCAACACTTATAGCCATAATGTTGCTTGGCCATTGGATAGAAATGAAAAGTGTGTTAGGTGCATCAAAAGCCCTACAGTTGTTGGTGAGTATGATGCCTGCGGAAGCGCACAGGGTAAAAGGCGACACCATAGAAGACATTCCTCTGGAAGATTTACTAAAAGATGATGTGATTTTGGTAAAACCAGGTGAAAAAGTTCCAGCTGACGGAATAATAGTAGACGGAACCAGTTACCTAAATGAATCTATGCTCACAGGCGAATCTAAACCTGTAAAAAAAGATGAAGGCGATAAGGTTATTGGTGGTTCGGTAAATGGCAATAGCACCTTAAAAGTAAAAGTTGAACATACTGGAAAAGACAGCTATCTCAACAAGGTTATCAAAATGGTTGAAGAAGCGCAAAAAACTAAATCTAAAATGCAAAACCTTTCAGATAGAGCTGCAAAATGGCTAACCTATATCGCTTTGGCTATTGGTTTTGGAACATTAGCAGTATGGTTGATTTTAGGCTTTCCGTTTGTCTATGCTTTAGAAAGAATGGTTACCGTTATGGTTATTGCTTGTCCACACGCATTAGGGCTTGCTATTCCATTGGTGGTTGCGATTTCTACGGCAGTATCTGCTCAAAATGGATTGCTTATTCGAAATAGAACTGCGTTTGAAGAGTCCAGAAAAATTTCAGCTTTGCTTTTTGATAAAACAGGAACACTAACCAAAGGTGATTTTGGTGTCACTCGAATCGAGTCTGTTAACGAGACTTATTCAACAGAGGAAATTTTAAGACTTTCAAGTGCATTGGAACAAAGTTCTGAACATCCAATAGCTGTTGGGATTATTAAAAAAGTAAAAGAAGATAACATAACCATTCCAAAACCTGAAAACTTTAATGCAATTACAGGTAAGGGTGTAGAGGCAAATGTTGAAGGCAAAGAAGTTAAGGTAGTAAGTCCTGGCTATTTAAGAGATGAAAAAATAGACATCCCAAAAGACGCTTATAGTGATGCCGCTGAAACTGTCGTGTTTGTATTAATTGATGGGAAACTGGCAGGTTACATTGCGCTTGCTGATGAAATAAGACCGGAATCTGCCGAGGCAATCAAAATATTTAAAAAGAATAACATTAAAGTTCTAATGGCAACTGGCGATAATGAAAAAACCGCTAAGGCTGTGAGTGAAAAACTTGGATTGGATGGTTACTACGCCGAGGTATTGCCACATCAAAAAGTTGAAATTGTAGAAGAGTTACAGAACAAAGGTGATTTTGTAGCTATGACGGGTGATGGTGTTAATGATGCGCCCGCTCTCGCAAAAGCCGATGTAGGAATTGCAGTAGGCTCAGGTACAGATGTAGCAGCTGAAACTGCCGATATTATTCTGGTCAACAGTAATCCACAGGATATTGCCAATTTAATTCTCTTTGGGAAAGCCACCTACAATAAAATGATTCAGAATTTGATTTGGGCTACAGGATATAATGTCGTGGCTATTCCTTTAGCAGCCGGTGTATTATATTCTTCAGGTTTTGTTTTAGGTCCTGCGGTTGGTGCGGTATTTATGAGCTTAAGTACTATTATAGTAGCTATTAATGCGCAATTATTAAAGCGAAAAATCGGTAAAAAATAAATGGACAAAAAAGAAAAACTCAACAGGATATCTTTAATCCTGTTGAGTTTATTTGTAGTGATGTTGGGTTATGGTATTTTATTGCCAACCCTTCCCTACTATACCGAAAGATTAGCTTTAAAAGACAATCTCGACACCGATTTAATCAACTTCCATATTGGGTTGCTTACCAGTATTTATCCTCTATTTCAATTAATTTTTGTTATCGTTTGGGGAAAGTTATCTGACAGATATGGTCGTAAACCCGTCATTATTATTGGTTTGATTGGCTTTGTAATAATGCAATTGCTAACTGGGCTTGCAACATCACTTACTATGCTATATATCGCTCGGATTTTTGGTGGTGTTTTCACTTCTTCCGTTATTCCTGTAAGCAACGCATATTTAAGTGATATTACCTCTGAAAAACGTAGAACGAAGATAATGGCCTGGTCTGGTGTAGCCATTAGTTCAGGGGTTATTTTTGGACCCGTTATCGGTGGCTTTCTTTCGCAATCAGACCTTCATTTTGAGTATGCAATTGGTCAACTACATTTGGGTCGATTTTCCACACCTTTTTTATTCGCTGCATTATTAGGTTCTATTGTTTTAGTCATTGTTGTAAAATGGCTAAAAAATTCTGTTCGCATCCATAAATTTACAACTCAAAAATTCACTTTTCGGTTCTCGTTCAGCCAATATTTCCTTGTCCTATTGGCGCTATCATTTGTCATCCAATTTGTGGTGACTTTGTTTGAAACTGTTTTTTCAATCTACGGTAAAGACGAATTAGGGTTTAACAGCAACCAGGTTGGTATTGGTTTTATGCTGTGTGGTACAATAATGGCTGTTTTGCAGCCTGTATTTGCCAGTTATGGGGAAAAGATTCTATCTACTAAAAAGCAAATTGGCTTTGGGTTATTCATTTCAGGAATTTCATTAATTGCCTTTCCTTTTTTCAAAAATGAATTTGTTGTGTACGGTTTAATTGTGGTGTTTGCTGCTGGTGGTGCTATGGTTACACCTAATTTGTTGTCTGCGGTATCCTTGTTATCCAAAACAAATACAGGGCGAAATATTTCAATACAAAGTTCAACAAACAGCGTTGGTCAGATTTTAGGTCCCATTTTAGGAACTTGGTTGGTTACCGGTGGTTTTTATTATCCATTTCTAATTGCAGGAAGCATTATTTTAGTTGCTATTGGTTTTCTCATTTTTCTAAAAAAACCACCTATTTAAAGAATAATGAATTATTACAAATTCTTAAAAAAATAATCTAACCAATAAGCCCCAAATCTATTGTGCATAAACTTATTCAAACAATTTTAGAAAATTATATTATCCTATCAAAATAGTGAAATCATAATATTTATCAATAATAACCATAATTGGTTAACTAAATATCGTTTTTACATCTCTATATATCTTCGTAAAATTAGTTGCTAAATCAGCCTGAGAAAACTGCTTCGATTCTTCAGGAAGCTGCCTTTGGATTCTTGATAACTTAAACTGCACTTTCTTATCCTTTCCATCAGCATAGGTAATAAACTCGCCCTGTTTCAATCTAAAGAACACATCTGCTCTAATTTTAGGGATTTCCTTTTCGCCTGTTGTGATTCGTGTATCAAAATCCAAGTTATGTCCACGACTGATGCTTTTCGTTGGGTCTTTGATGATTTCAAAAAAGCGCTCGTAATATTTGGCAGTATCTGGGTCGTTGACCTTGCCAAAAAACTGATAGGATAGATTGCTTAAAATAGCCTTACTTGCCTTATCGCCATACATCATATCATTTTGGATTTTGTCCTGCATCACATAAATAGTAGCGATGTCATAACTTCTGAGCGTTGCCGGAATTCGGTGCATATTCAATAAGCGAATAGTCGGCGCTTCTTCCATCAAAAGAAAAGACGGTCTTTGACCGCTCACGCTCATTTGCTTGGTAATCGTATGTATTATGGTTGCAATAACGGGCGAATAAGACGTTTCATATTTTGGGTTATTGACCACGGAAATAATTGCAGGATTTTCCTCGCTATTGATATTCAATGGGACTTCGTCTGCGGATAGTGTCATAAAAATCCGCTGTGTACTGATTCGTTTCAGCGCATTTGCCAAGGTGCTTTTTACGCCAGCTGTCTGTCTATCGGAATCCTTACCACTAATAAAAGCATCTGCCATTGCTCTCGATGTGGTGTTGGTTTCCAAAAACTGGATAAGGCTATCGGTATCGAGCATTTGATAAATCGCTATCAAATGTGGAAGCGTACAGTAGTTGGAATAGTCGGTTTTCAGTTTCCAAATCAATCCACCAATCAAACCTTCCGCCGCGTCGTTAAAGAATTTTGTAGTTCCAGTAGTTCCGCTTTCTCTTTGTTCCAAAAGGTTTTCTATTAATACACGTGAGACTTCGTTTACGCTTTCCTCGTTCTCTAAGTAGCGTGGCGCAATAGGATTTACCCTATGGATTATTTTATCGAAGGAAATGACCTTAAACGGGATATCGCTATCCTTAAAAAGCGGATATGCCATTTCGGTAAGCTCAAAATCCTTGTAGTCGTGGATTATTCCACAAAAGTGCTCTTTCCGGAAATGTTTCAAAAAGCCATACACTACACTTTCGGTTTTTCCACTTCCGGCAGAACCGATTATGGATGCGCCTCTTTTGATATTATCCAATTTGAAATTTCCCTTGGTAGTAGCAAAATTGACTTGATATTTTCTATCGCTATTTTGTGCATTTTCAGTTTTATGCAGAAAAACATACAATCCTATATTAATTAGCATTAGAGGGCATACCAGATATAGCAATATCGATACCAATTCGTTCACTTCAATTAAATAGAAAACCAAGCACGAAAGCATTATAAAATTCAAGAAAAGCGCATACTTGCTCACTCGAAACATCACATAAAAAACGATACTGGCCACACCAATAATTGAAAGTATTGTTATGAGATTGTCTATTTCCATACCCTAAATTCCTATTGAACTTGATTTGATGGCCACTTCAGCACCACGTCTTAACCGTTTCAAAACCCGAAGTGCAATTTGCGTTTGACTTACTGGAATACTTGGCACTATCGGCAATCCCGTTTTTGTAATCATTTTGAAAGCCAATGCCTTTTCATTTGCTGGTAATTTCATCAAGGCTGCGAAATATAGATTGGGATTTTTTACAAAATCCTTTCGTGCTTTGTAGGTCTCGGCAAAATTGCGTTTATAGTCAAACGTCTTTTCAGCTTTCTCAAAAAACTTGTCTCGGTCAAAACCACGTTTTACGGTTTCCCCATTCAACTTCACATCGGAAGCTTTGTATTTGCTTCCGGGTGACAAACTAAATCTGTTTGATGCATCCTTTCGGCTCACGATGATATGGATATGACTTTGGTTTCCATCTTTCGCCATTCCCTGGACAATCCGTTTTCCATTTTGTTGATGTGGTGCTTGACGTTCCAGTTTGGCAATTTCATTTTTCATCTTTTTGATATTTCCTTCAGCTCGCCCTTCTTGAATATTTCGGATATCCGTTTTTAACTGAAGTATTTTTGTGGCAAAGGGTTGGTTTTCCTTTACCTGAAAATCCGTCCCCTTAAATGTGCGTTGATGTTCAATTTTCGCATAATATTTTATGTCGTCGATACTGACAGGTCGCCCTTTAATTTCTCTATTAAATGAAGCCACATAATCCTTCATCAGCTCGCGAGTATATCTTTTTAAATCTTCGCTACTGTTCTGAAGTTTTCGCAATTCATATTTTGAAGGGCTCACGGTAATTGAATAGAATCTTGGTTCGTGTTTTTCTAATTTTGCGGTATTACCATCTATCTCTTTGACTACTTCTTGCGCAGAAATCTCATCGCCATATTGATTGAAAAAATGTTCCATATCCTGATGTTCCAATCCTTGATTTTCCTTCTCTAAATAGCCCACAAAATCTGCTGAACTTTTGGAAAAGTTACCGCCCATTTTTTGAGCTGTGATTGTGATGTACATAAGCTAACTTTTTAAAGTTTATTGTTGGTGTTTCGCTTTTCGCGAAAGCGTACTTCTTTCTTTTCCTCAGCATATTTTTTTTCCAAAATGAGTGGTTTCTTTTTGGGTTCGTCCATTACAAAAAGGGATTGCAACATTGCAACCGTAGGTTTGGTTTGGGTCTTTTCCACATCACGCATTATGGCAATAACCGCATTGATTCTTTTGAGTAACTTAGCTTCGATGGTACGTCCAGTTGGCCCCAATTTTTCCTTTGGCGATATCTCATTGTAAAGGAAAAAATCAAGGATATTTTCCATCGCTTCGGTGTGCGTTTTGAAGTGCTTCTTAGAAAATTCCTGAAACCTTTTGGCAGTTTTCCGTTTGAACCTAATTGTGATGAATGAGTCCATTTTCTTTCGCTTTTTTAAAGATTTGACGTAAATCCATCCCTGTTTACTAGTGTTTCAAGACCATTTGACGCAAATCGATGGGTTTTTTATATCTACTTTATTTTTAAGTGCTTAAAAGTCAATAGATTAAAACGAAAATGGAATATGTAACGCGGCGCAGCCCGTTACCCTCTTGCTATTCCTTTTCGTCACGCGCAAGCGTGACAAAAATCCATACAATCTGGCTAAAAAGCCGATTGCCATTTTCAGGGAAAATGATTTTCCGATATGTTATTATTCGATGTGCAGGGTTATCGGCGAAAGTCGAAAATTGGATAACCCTACTTAAATTTGAATGCTGAATTTCAGCGAAATAAAGATACGTTTTTTTCTTGATTATATATTAATTACATACAAAAACACCTCTAAATTTTTAGAGGTGCTTCTTTTAAATTCTTGTAAATCAGATATTGAATATATAGGTGTAGGAATATAAATTTCGCAACGCTTCTTCGTCCAACATCTTGTCCAAATTGGTATTATGCTTGGTTGCATAATCCATAATATCCTTGCCATATTTTTCCTTTACATCTTCCTTAGAATTGGCAAGTAATCGCTCTTGTGTTTCCTCGCTCAAATCGGTAAAATTCAAATAAATCATAGCTTTCTAATTTATAAAAGTCCATTATCAGAAAAGCTATAATAATTCCCATCAGGTGCAAATATCAAATGGTCCAGAATGGTAATATCGAATAATTGTGCTGCCTTTTTTATTTTGCTTGTAAGGTTTTTATCTGCCTCACTTGGCATCAATTTTCCGCTTGGGTGATTATGCGTTAGAATTATAGCTACAGATAGGGATTTCAATATGACAGCAAACAAAATCCGCAGGTCGATTAATGTGCTTGTAATTCCGCCTTGTGACAATTGATAGACACCTTTCACTTTGTTACTGTTATTCAACAATACAACTTTGAAAGTTTCCTGTATGGCGATTCTATCTTTATCCCAATCCTCAAAGAGCAGTTCAGCCGCATCTTGTGAACTACTTATTTTTTGCCACTCAGAGGATTTTAACCCTCCTTTGTAGCTTATTTTTATTTCGTTAACTTGTGCTTTCATTGTTATCTAATTTTAATTAATGGATAATGAAAAAGAGGGCGCAACTTTCCAGAGGAACGCCCTCTTTAATTTTGAAGATTACTTGTCGTTTTTGCTTCCAAGTAATAGGATTTCATCGGCTACAACTTCCGTTACATAGCGTTGGTTGCCATCATCGGTAGTGTAGGTTCGGGTCTTTAGCTTCCCTGTAATTCCTACTTCTTTGCCTTTTTCGACAAATTTTTCAACGATTTCAGCCGTCTTGCCCCAAGCCACTACGGTATGCCAGTTGGTGTCCGTTTGCTTTTCGCCTTTGCTGTCTTTGTAATACTCATTTGTGGCTAATGAAAAACGGGCTACTTTTTTACCGCTTTCAAGGTTCGTAATGGTTGGCTCTTGTCCAACGTTTCCAATCAATTGTACGTGATTTCTAATAGTACTCATAATAAAAAGATTTGTGTCTGCTTTGTTACAGACTGGTTTATATTTCCCCTATTTGTTTTAAACTGAATTAAATTTTAAGGGGTGTTTGTTCTTTTCTTTCGTGCACCGCACAATGGATAGAGTGGGTTTTGTCAAGACTTTTAGGGTAAAATCAGGTGTGTTTGCGACGTAGTAAAATCCTCGGATTTTCAAGGAAGTAGAAGCCTTATTTTTCCCTAAAACTCGTACAGTCTTGACAAGTTCCATAAGGGCATTAGCAATTCTTTTAAACGCAGTTGCGTTTGAGCGTACCGACAGTTAAGCGAGATAAGCAACTGTGGTTAAGTTAGAATTGGTTATGTCGTGCCTGTTTTTCGATGACCCGAAAAACAACAAAGGCTTTATCCATTATAAACCCCTTAAAATGTGTAAGACAGCGGTTTGGTTTTTAAGGATTTTCGAGTGAGGGCTCAAGAAGACCGCGCCGAAAATCCTGTCAAGAAAATCAAAGCGATGGCTTTCCGATTAGAAAAGCGGACTTAATTCACGATTTCGGCTCTGGAATGAAGTGTTCCTTCCCAGCATAGCGGGAAGGGTTAGCGGAATGGAAAGCTGAAATTGGGAATTGTGTCCAAGACCTTTGTAGTGAAGCTCTTTTCCCGAAGTGAAGTGGTTGCCTGCTTTTTCAGCAGGCGAGCGTGAAATGCAGGGGAATGTGCTGAGTGGATTATTAATACTTTGGTTTCCATTTCCAATTGCATTTTGGGGCAAATAACTCTGGGTTGAAATAAATGTCACTAATTAGGTCAAGAAATTTGTTGCTTTTTAAAAGCCCACCACAATGTTCAGGTTCTGTTGCAATAGTAAACCCTTTTATCCGCTCAAAAATCCAACTTATTAGCGGATGGTCTTTATCCAACATCGTTCTTATTTCTTCTTCTTGAAGATACGTGAATTCGAACGAGCCATCACTCAGGCCGTTATTTACTGAAAAGAAATCCAAATCAATATCAAAAAATACGGACGACTTTGACGCCTTCAGAAGCGCATCTTGAAGACCTTCATAAGTTTTGAATTTTTTGATGGTGTGTTTGTTGCCATAGGTGTCTATCAATTCTTCATCTTGCCAAGTATTTGGTCCCATTTCTTGCCTACAATGCACATAAATATCGCCAATCAAGTTAAGATATGCCGCACACAGAATATGCCCATCGTTATTTCCAGCTAATTTGGCCCAAGAAAACAAAGCGACTTCAGCATCGCTTGTCAAATCCAATTTATCAAGCCATTCTCTTTCTGTTTCACACGGATGGCATAAATCCTGATGCCAATCCAATGAAACCAAACAAGGTGGAATCTTAGATTTGTTGTCTTGCATCCATTTGTTCCAATAGAAAAATGCGTAACGATGTTCTTGAAAAACTGCAAGTTCAATAACTTCTGTGTCATTTGCAGGATGAGATAGAATTTGTCTCAAAACGCCTGGTGGTTCTATGTGATGAGGGTTTCTGAACTCAATCATTAGTTTCCTTTTTTGGCACCAACTTCTCTATATCAGACAGCTCATTTACGATGCCTTGTTCCTTTAATGAAGTTTCAATATTAATTTGAACTACATTGGCATTGGCTTTCCAAACAACTTCAGTAATAAAAGCTATAGTTAGCTGTACTTTTAAATCGGTCGCAAAATCAACGTTTGAATTTTTCCATTTTTCTCTATGTCCCGCATTGGCATCTTGTGTTAGGTCGATTAAAGAACCATAGATTTTTCTATCATCATCTAATATGCCCAATTGATGTTCTTGCTGTTCACTATCCTCAAGTTCTTTATGTTTTAGGATAGGCAAATCGGCTTTCGGTAAAACGAATAGTACATTTTTGAGTCCTGTAGATGGAACTCGTGTTATATGTTCCTCAATGTTCTGGAAATCATCGATGCCATATATATTGAGATTCATTGCTACCATAATATCTCTGTCCACATCAAATCCTAATTTTTCTATCCCTTTTACCAAATCTTCTTTGCGAAGAAGATACCTCTTTTTCCGTGCCGATAAAAACGCATTGGGAATATAATAATTGATGTTCTGGTAAACTATCTGCTGGGATAATATCGTGTCTGCATTTAGATGTGGAATATCTCCAGTTGTAAATGCAGATTTTTGAAATAAATTCATTGTACCGTTTACACCGAAAGATATAGTAGGCTCTCCTTCAAAATCCTTCTCTGAATTTTGAATACTATCAAACTTTTCTAATGCTCCAACAATCGCATCTTTAGATTTTTCATAGAATTCCCATTCTTTTTCGTAGTCAATATCCGCATTTAATCTTGCAGCTTCAATAGCCTCTTCAATTGATGACTCGAGAACATCAATAAATTTTGATGACTTCTTTTTTAGCTTCTTTATCTCCTTCTTTTTCATATCATATTGTATTTAAGAGATTTTCATCTTTCAACACCTTTTTTAAACAAAACCTGAAATAATTTATGGATTCTTGCCATCGTAATAGTTCTAACACTTCGGTTTGTGGTAAAGTAGGTTGTCTTGTGAAGTTATCGTAGGTATTGTGTTCTGGCAGTTTAAACTGTCTTAAAAAAAGCAATGTCAAATACTGACAGATGTAGAATGTAACGCGCCTTCTGTTCCCTAAATTATCCAATCCTGGGAAAGGGTATGATAAATCAATAGGGTAATAACCTCTCCCAAACTCGTCTTTAAAGCTACTGAACCACGTAAAAATCTCGGTCATATTATTAGGAAGCAGAACATATTTAGGTGGCTGGTGTTGTGTGTATGTAAACAGCGTTTTAAGTGCTTCATAGTTTTTCTGGTATATCAATAAGCCTCCTAAGGCCAAGTGAAACTCAAAAAAACGTTTTCTTTCGTTGTCTCTTTTATCTATTAATGACTGGTTATCATATTTTTTAGTCTCAAAATTGTAATCTGTGCCATAGACTCGTTGCAATCCAAAATTAAAATATTGATGTGCCGTACCCCAATAGTTACCTATAAATTTGGGATTGTTTGATATGAGCACAACATTGCGCCAAAGTTCTTTATAGGTGTCATTTGAGATGGGTGTTTCAAAAATACCTTGTCCCATTAACCATACGCCACTTACAACAAAATATTCGAGACTTTGCAAGTCTTCATTTCTACCTTTGGCAACTTCTCTAATGATTTCCCTGATACCATAGTGGAACTCGTGATTAAACTCAACTTTAAAGTTTTCAAATCCATCTGGTTTTTCTTCCTCTCTTGGTCTAATGAAGTTAGCACGGTAATTATTGAATTCTTCCGTGTAGAAATTAACCAATGTTTCTTCTAAACCTTTATCCTGTGTCCTAATGGCAAATATTGCAAGTTCATTGATAATCTTAAAATGGTATTTATCATCTTGATCTTTTTTTAGCTTTCGGTATTCGGAAATTATATAGGTAAGCAAACGTGTGGACTTGCCATTGTACAGCGAAACCTTATCTAACCAAATAATAAAAATAACAACCAATGATATTGTTAAGAATAGCGTTAGAAGTTTTGCTGAGTTTTGCATCATCCAACTATCCTTCCAAAAAAAAGGTTCACGGTCTAATATTAAGAATATAAAAGAGCCGATTGTAAAGAACAAAACCCATTCAAATACTGTTATTCTTCTTGACCTTCCGGGAATTATCCCAAAAAGTTTTATCTGCGGAAATTCATTTTCAAAAGCATTAGCCAGATAGTTTGATGAAAACTTGTGACCTATATTGGATATTTTATCCACGATAATAGGATATGCTATACCCAAAATTGCGATGTCGATAGCGACACAGATTTCTATAATATACTTTAATTCCATTCACATTAATTTACAATAGTTCTACCGCCTTGTTCCAATAATAAAATATAGATTTATCGGGTTGGCGTTTTAATCTGTTCAAAAAGGCCCAATCCGGATTTTTAATAACCAATTCCTTTGTATCCTGATTCTCATAATATTCTATTTCAACATCCTCTTTTTGTAGAATAATAGCATTCAAATAAGCTACTTTGGCCGAAGCTGCCAATGCTTCTTCAATCCTAAAGTTCCCTGTCATTAAAAATGCGCTACCAAAGCTTCGTATGCCAGAGCTTAAATCTGCAAATTTCTTTTTCTTTTCAGCGGTTGGGTTACGTTCTCGTCTTGCCATAATAGCACAGGTATTTATGGAATCCCATAGCACATCCTTTTCATTGAGTTTCCTTTTACTAAAATCCTTGTCCGAACTTCGATAGGATAGTTCTGCTTTCGCGAAAGCTGAAAAACTTTTCTTTACCATTGCTACATCAGAAATATTTTCAAAAAGTTTTCCCAAGTCGAACAATTGCTTGCAGATTTCCATTGCAAATAACTGGTCGCCTTTGTAGTATGGTATGCCTATGGTATCTGGTGCAAAAGCTGTTAGCTTATCGCCACAAATAGCGTTTACCGAAGGCGTAGTAATTGTTGTAGCAGTTCCATCAATGGAAAGCCAAGGTGTTTCAATGGGCGATTCTATAAGTTCTGGATAGTGCGGACTGTCAAAAAGGATATCCAATAGAATGGTTCCAGGAACGTTTGGATTATATACCGACTCGAACTCAAAGGTGTAATGTGCCTTTGGAACACCTTCCTTATAACTTCTATGCTCATTAAGCACGTGCTTTTTGAAATGTGAATTGGCTACAACTGCATCCAAAATTTCTTCTAATTTATCACGCTCAACGCTGGAAATAATATCGATATCAATAGAAAATCGGTTCCCTTCTTTTAGCAAAAGCACAAGTGATGTTCCACCTTTGAAAACAAAATCAAGTCCTAAAACTTTTAAATGTTCGAGTAATGATAGTGCGTGAACCATTTTTTCCAATATAGTTACATCGATACCCTTATGTTCCTTTTTTGCACGGAAGCCATTCAGCCATTCCTTTTCAAAACTTTTGTTATTAATCATATTTAATATCTTCTAAGAAATTTGGAATGTTGTTGCTTATAAACTGCTTTATTTCCTGTTCTTTTTTTCGTCGCTTGGCATAGCTGAACAACTTTGTAAAATTGATGCTATATCTATCAATTATTTTCTCGTAGATGTTTACCATTTCAGAACCTTGGTAAAAATGTAGCAGATTTTCATCTGCAAACAGGTCCACCATAATCTTTTCAAGTGTTGCAATGGGCACTACCGCTTTTTTATTTTTTATTTTTTGTATGGGTGCCCTTGTCACCAAACGTTTAATGATAACTGGCACGTTACTTTCTGAAATATAGAATTGAATTTCCTTTTCATCTGGATTTAGGAAAAAATCCATTCTTAGATTATCATTTAGGTAGTAATAGAGTGAGTCTACAAACTCTTTTTCTACTTCGACGACAATCATTTGATTTGACGTCTGGTGCTGAGAAAACTCATTGAGCCATTGGGTTTCCCAAATGGCATATTTTATATCTTCAAAACGCTCATTGGTTTTACGGGCTATTTTGAACACACTATCAGATAGAAGAGGTTTATATTTAGGTTTATAGGAAATAACATAAAGTCCACGACCAATGGTTTTAATTATGTCCTTTTTCTTCAGGTCATAAATTCGCCAACTAAATGTACTTTCTTTTAGGTCTGGTTCGAAATCCAGATAGAAGTTATATAGCGCATCCCTATCAAAAGAACTACGGTCTTTGAAAGCTTGTATCAGTTTATTTTCAATAATCTTTGGCATAGTTAAAAATCAAAACTTTGCCAAAAATACAAAAAAGTGGCGAATATTTGAAAACAAATTTTCGCCACTATATAGATTAAGTGGTAATAATTGGAAATTAAATCTATCTAAATTCAGACAAACTTAGAATATGATAATAGCAAATACATATGTTACTGTTTTGGGTTCAATATGGAAAGGAATTGCAACGATTTCAATTTTATCTCTTCAATCACAGCATTATTCTTTTCAGTCTCAAGTAATGCCCAATATTTGGATTCGTTCCAAACAAATTCTCTTGTTAGACCAGAACCGCGTTGATTTATAAACCCCCAAAACCAAAGGTCATCCCAAACTTCCATTTCTTCAGAAGAATAATTATGCAGTAGCAGTTTATTTATTTTATGGAAATTCCATTTAGTTGTTGGGTCAATACGATGGAAAATTGCTTCAATCACAGCATCAACTGGCGAGAAAAATTTCTCGTTCACGTCTATGAGTTTGGGTGCATCGTCCCATATTGAATTTTGAAATTCATACTTAACATTATGTAAGTGATAAATGGTTTTGGTAAATAAGGCAGATGTTTTGTTGCCCCAACCTTTTTGTCTCAACATACCATTGTAAAGGGATTCATAATTATAGGCACCATTTTTTTTATCTGTTAGAAAATCGATGAATGTCTTAAAACTATGAAGCTGCGATTTATTCGAATATACTTTCTGAAAAAAAGGTGCGAGTAAATCAATTTTAGGTTGGCTTTGTGTATTCGCTACGTGATGAAGAACTGAATACAATTTATCTTCGAGTGAATCGAACGGCGCTAAAAACCGGTAATAAGAATTTGATTGGACCCTTTTATTATGATATCTGTTCTCATTCAAGAAATGAAATAAAGAAAATAATTTGGAATTCATTGTTGTATTCAAAATCAATTATTTTTCAAGGGTTACCGTTCCATTAGCATTAACCCAATAATGTTGTATACCTATCTTATTGAGCTCTGGAATAATACTGGCTATTGCTTTTCTTATTTGTTCATCCTCAGGATGTGCAATGGCAATTTTTGCATTTGGGAACGCAACTTTGGTTTCTAAGCATTTAATAATTGCTTTACCCAAATGAGTTTTAATCTGTCCAGAGTTGAAATAATCTCGTCGCTTCGTAGGCAAATCCTTATGTGCTTTTGCACCTTTTACCTCAATTAATAATTTTTGGCCATTCTTTACAGCTACAATATCATATCCTCTCGTTTGGCCCAAGCAATAACTCTCTATCTCATAGCCTTGTTGAACCAAATGAGGCATCAGTAATTCAATGGTTTTATTTTCCGTTAGTTTTTCCATTTAAGCTAAATTTTCACACAATATAACTGAATTAAAAAACAAATAGACTTTGTGAAAAATAAGACGGGTTTCAAGCGAAATTAATTCACGATTTTGGTACGGAAATGTAGTGTTCCTTCCCAGTCCCGAAGTTTCGGGACGGGAAGGGTTAACGGAATGGAAAACTGAAATTGGGGATTGTGTCCAAGACCTTTGTAATGAAGCTCTTTTCACGGAATGTAGGGGAATGTGCTGAGTGGGATTATAAAATTAATGCATAAAAAAACCTTCCTACCATAGTAAGAAGGTTTTTAATTGTAATTCGTTTGCTATTTTTCCCTTTTCAGAACCAACTGATATACACAAGGAATTACCACCAAGTTCAAAATAGTAGCCGATAACAATCCTCCTAAAATAACAACTGCCATAGGACTTTGTATCTCACTACCAGGTTCGCCACCTTTTAAGGCCAATGGTATCAAAGCCAGACCTGTGGTAAAGGCAGTCATTAATATGGGATTCAATCTATCCAATGCACCTTTTTTTATCAATTGAAATCCTTGGATTCCTTCTTTTCGCAAATCTTCATAACGAGAAACCAATAAAATACCGTTACGTGTTGCTATCCCAAAAAGACTAATAAATCCAATGGTCGCAGCTATGCTGATGATGCCTGATGTGAAATAGACAATTAAGATGCCGCCAATTAATGCCAGAGGTAAATTAATCAACACTACGAACGCCAGTTTTACGTCCTTGAATTCATAATACAATAACAAGAAAATGACAGCTATGGCGATGATGGCCGTTATCAAGAGAAGCTGTGATGCTTTGGATTCACTTTCAAACTGTCCACCATATTGCACACGGTAGCCTTCTGGCATATTCACGTTATTGGCCACAACTTCCTTTATTTCGTTTACCGCACCACGCAAATCCCTGCCCTGTACATTGGCGGCTACCACAATCTTTCGTTGCACATCTTCCCGATTGATGGTATTTGGACTACTCACGGATTGTACCGTAGCCAATTCGCCTAACGTGGTCTGTCCTCTATTCGGTAAACTGATCAAGGTCTTATTGATGTTCTCAATATTGTCGCGAAACGGTTTTTCGTAACGGACCACCAAATCAAAATATTGCTGTCCTTCATAAATCTCGCCCGCTTCTTCTCCCGCAAAAGCGATATCCACTTGTTCCATAAGATTACCCACCGTCATTCCATAAGCCGACAAAATCTGGCGTTTGGGTTTGATGCGTATTTGCGGTACTTCAATTTGTTGGTCAACCGCAACATCTGCCAATCCATCAATGTCCTTGATGTTCTGTTCCACGCTTTTGCCTACTTCAAATAGTTGTTGTAAATCTGAACCAAATATCTTGATGGCAATATTGGCGCGTGTTCCGGAAAGCATATGGTCAATACGGTGGGCGATGGGTTGTCCCAAGGTAATATTGACACCTGGTGCAACGCTCAATTTGTTTCGGACTTCCTCAAAGAACTCTTCTTTTGTTTTGTCCTCAAGGACAAAAGGCACATCAATTTCAGAAGCATTGACACCTTGCGCGTGTTCGTCCAGTTCGGCACGGCCTTGTCTTCGGGTAACGACCTCTACTTCGGGCATATCCAATAGTATAGTCTCGATTAATTTACCTGTCTTGTTGCTTTCTTCCAAAGACATTCCCGGGGGACCGACAACACTAATTACCAAAGAGCCTTCGTTGAATTCAGGAAGAAAACTCCGCCCTAATTGTGTGACAACCAACAGACTTAACAGAAAGGCAATCACGGTTACGCCTATAATGGTTTTGGGTATTCTGGTTACACGTTCCAAAAGAGCTCCATACCGTCTTTGTAGCCATCGCTCCACGCGTGTACCTTCAGCCTGCTTGTTCAAAAGCTTTTCATTGTTCAATAAATAGGAACACAGAATAGGCGTGACCGTCACGGCAACTACCAATGAGGTCAATACTGATGTTACAAAGGCTATTCCCAGCGGTTGCAACAAGCGACCTTCCATTCCGCTTAAAAAGAACAAGGGCACAAATGATACAATAATAATTAAGGTAGCGATGATAATGGAACTTCGTATCTCTACCGAAGCATCACGTACTACTTTTATGGTCGATTCCCGCTCTGTTTTCGGTTTTCTGATATTTTCGCGCAAGCGTTTATACACATTTTCCACATCGATGATGGCATCATCTACCAGCGCACCTATAGCAATGGCCATACCACCCAAACTCATTGTATTTATGGTGTAACCCAACCATTTTAATATGATGATGGAAACCAATAATGAAATAGGAATAGCCAGCAAGGAAATAACGGTAGTTCTCCAGTTCATCAGAAAGATGAAAAGGATAATCATTACAAAAAATGCATCTTCTAAAAGGGTCATATTTAGATTACTAATAGAAGCATCAATAAAATCGGATTGTCTAAAGATTTGACTTTTGATGTTGACCCCGTTTGGCAATGAGGATTCTAAATCAGCAATCGCTTCATCCAAGCGGTCTGTCAGCTCCAAGGTGTTTACATCGGGCTGTTTAGAAATGGTCAGAATCACAGCGGGATTTGCGTTTAACGAGCCATCGCCAATTTTATCGGCAGCTCCTACTTGTACCGTGGCCACATCCTTAATCTTTATGGTCTGGCCGTTTACTTGCTTTAGAACCGCTTCCTGCAAGTCTTCCAGCACATAGGCTCTACCGCTTCCTTTAATGATGTATTGATTGCCATATTGGTTTATAATACCGCCAGGGGCATTTTCGTTAGCCTCCCTAACGTGTTCTACCAATTCTGATAGGCTTACGTCGTAATACTTCATCTTTTCGGGATTGGCAAATACTTGGTACTGCTTGTAATCTCCACCAATGACCACCACATTTGCAATACCGCCAATGGCTTTTATACGAGGCCTGATGGTCCAGTCGGACAAGGTTCGCAATTCCATTGGCGAAAGACTATCCGATGTCACGCCCAAGAGCATTATTTCGCCCATAATGGAAGATATAGGTGCCATTGTAGGCGCACCGATTCCTTCGGGTAGGTTCTCTCGTACCATTGGGATGCGTTCGCTTACAATTTGGCGTGCACGGTAAATATCGGTTCCCCATTCAAATTCTACCCAAACAATGGAAATACCTGCTGCCGATGACGAACGGATTCGTCTCACGTTGGGCGAACCGTTCAAGGCAGTTTCCAATTGATAGGTTACTAATTTTTCGACTTCTTCAGATTCCATTCCGTGCGCTTCGGTAAGAATGGTTACCGTAGGTGCCGTTAGGTCTGGGAATACATCCACGTTCATCGTACGGGCATAATAGATGCCCAACACGCTCAATGCAACCGCTCCCAATAGAATGAGCAATCTGTTTTGAAGTGAAATTGATAATATTTTATTTAACATTTCTCTTCGTTTTTAATGTTCGTGACCGTGTGCCGGTGTAGAACCGGACATTGAAGCCATTTTAACTTGATACGCTCCCGTTGTCACGACCACTTCGCCCACTTGCAGACCTTCCAGTATCTCTACATTTTCGCCATTGCGTTTTCCAATCTTTACAGGTCGTCTTTCAAAACTTTCGCCCGAAAGCTGAACGATAACGGAATAGCTGCCATAGTCCTCCAAAAGAGCATTCACGGGAATCATTGTGTTTTGGGTAGCATTTCCCATCGCAATCTGTACGGGCGTTAAGCTACCTTCTGGCATTTCGACCTCTGCGTTTACTTGTGCGAAAACAGAAATCAATGGGTTTTCACGTTCTACGTCTTTACCAATAGAAAGGATTTTGCCCTCTGCATCGGTTACGTCCTTCCATTGGCCGTCATTATCCTGATACCAAATGCCCTGTGCATTGTCCATCGTAAGTCCGTAGTCGGGTGCCAATTGGGTTTTTAAAACCTTGGATTGATGTGTTCCAACGCTTACCAGCGCAACGCCTTGTGCTACATAATCGCCATTTGAAACGGTTATGGATTTGATAAACCCATCAAAAGGGGCGCGGATTTGTTTGCTTCCGCCCGAAACACCGGATACCAAGGATTGATAGTTAGCTCTGGCTATCTCAAAACTGCTTTCCACTTTCTCAAATTCAGATTTTGGGACAATTTTAGACTCGTATAGCTCTTTCTTCCGTTCATATTCCGATTTGGCTTGTTGGAATTTCGCTTTCGCGGAAGCGATATCCGTACTCAAATTGTTCGAAGCTAAACCTTGACTGTTCAAGCTCATTAACAGCTGGCCTTGTTTTACCGCTGTACCTTCTGTAAGGTTATCCATTTTAAAATCCACCACACCATTGGATTTTGCCGCCAAGGACTTTGTTGAACCTGGCGATGGCATCCAAACACCTGATGTGTTGATGACATCGTAGATTTTACCAGAAACAACAGGTGCGGTCTGAAAATCGATTTTCCAAGCCTGCTCCTTTAAGAACGAAATACTTCCATCGTCTTCTTCCTTACCCAAAGCTTTTATGGCCTCATCCGTAGTGGCATATACCATTACATCATCAATGGAAATTTTATCTGAATACTCTGGTGTCGTCAATTCAAAAACCAATTGATAGTTCCCAGCTTCTTTTGGTTGTATAGCAGGCGAAAAAATACCTGGTGATGACGGTGCATCTGCCTTATTTCTGATTCCTTTACCATCTTTTATCAAACTTACCGTTACAGAACCTTCCCGAACGGGTTGGTGTTTATCCAAAACCGTAAAGTGGGCTGCGAATTTGCTGCCGTTGCCCACTATAAGCGCAGGAAACTCAACAAAGAGTTCTGTTTTATCTGTCCAGATAGTATGGTTCAATCGTGGAATTTCTTCGCCCACGTGACTTCCATCTGCATTATGTGCGTGTGCATCTTCTGCCTTGTTATTACAGGACATTGCCAAAAAGGCAAGCACAATTATTATATATTTCATCTTTTGAATGTATTTGAGTTTTAATGGTCGTGGTGTTCAGAACCATCATCGTGTTTGTGGGTATCAGAACCGTCATCTGAATGGTTACCGTCTGCATCGTGGTCGTGCCCGTGGTCATTTGTCTTCGTTTCCATAGAATCTTTTCCTACTTCAAATTCTTCTTGTTCTATGTCTTCCTCGTGCATATGGCTTCCGTCTTCATTGTGTTCGTGACCGTGGTCATCTGTACTCTCTTTTTTTGTTTCCCTGCAAGAGCTTACCAAAAATGTTGATGCGATTGCTATTGCAAATATTATTTTTGAAATTTTCATAATCTTTGTTTTAAAGGTTTATAATGTATGTTTTAATAATTGTGCCTGAAGTAATTGTATTTCTTTTTCCATCTGCAACATTCTGTCAGATGCATTGCGGTAAAACTGAAGCTCTACATAGTAATCCATAAACGAATATTCGCCCAACATATAGGCCTTAAAGAGCAGTTGTTCGCTGTTTAAGTTGCCCATTGTGGTTTGATACTTATTGTATTTTTCGAGCATCAATTCGTATCGATTGTATGTTTCTTGAAATTGGGCATAGAGCGAAGCGGTAATGACTTGCGTATTCGATTGCTGATACTCATAATCGGCTTCGGCCGCTTTAACTTTGTTCTTGCTGTTCCACAACGGAATGGAAAGACCACCGTAAAAACCCGAAAAATTACTGCCGCTAACACCCTGATAATTGTAACCAAGTGCCAAATTTGGCAAGACCTTGTTTTTTTCCAGTTTTACTTTTTGAAGCGAAGCCGTTTCAGCTGCCTTTAAACCTTGTAACGAAGGGTCGCTGGTTAATCTTTCTTGCCAAAGCGTTTCGACCTCGGCAACCTCGATAGGCAAATCGATACCTGCTGTAAAGCCATCAATGGCATTCCCGCCATTCAATGTTCTGAGGTTGGACAGTACAATTTGGATTTCGCTTTCAATCTGTTGAACAACGAATTGCTCTTGAATCCAAGCGATTTTCGCCTTGTTCAAATCCAAAATCCCGACTTGTTCCTTATCATACAGCTCTTGAACCTGGTCGAAAACCTGTTTGCTCTGGGTTCGCCTTTCGGATTCAATAGCTTTCTGCTTTCGAAGGAAAGCGAGTTCAATCAATACCGATTTTGCTTCCAATAAAACTTCCTGCCGCTTTTTGGCATAGGACGTTTGCAGTTGTATCGCCTTTAAGTCGTTCCATTTACTGCGTGAACCGTAAACCGTCGGAAATTCGAAGGATTGCGATATTTCATATTCGGTGTAATTTCCCGATACGTTATCGCCAAAGGGCAAATAATAGCCTGAAAGCTGTGGGTCGGGTAAATTATTGGTGCTCTTGTTTTCGAGCTGTTGGCTTTCAATGAAAGATTGATAGCCTTTTAACTCAGTATTGTTCTGTTCTATTACGTTTAGCAGTTCCCCAATGTTTTTATCCTGTGAGAAACCATTAACGAAGAACAGGCATCCGCAAATCGCGGATACGATGTATTTATTCATTGTTTGAAGTTTTAGGTTTAATCTTAAAGTATAAGAGGATTCCTGCCGTAGCGGTAGGTATTCCTAAACGATTAACCTAAAGATGGTGGGCCCCGTAAATCGAGGGATGAGAGGTAAGGATTAAAATGCCTATTGGGCGGATGATAAATTGGCGGTTTATCGTTTTGCCTATTATCAACGACATAAAATTCTTGAAAATCAGAAGTAAGTTTTACGACATTGTCATCTACGATAGTTTGCCGCTCAACAGTATTCCTTTTAAGTACAACAACGTCGCTGGACACCGTGGAATGGACGTGCATATCCATAAAAAATCCAAAGAAACCGTATGGTGATTCTTTCTTTTCGTGAGAACTGTCATCGTGATGATGATGTTCGCCAGTATGGGCAATATCTGAATGGGAATGCGTTTCCTCGTGCTGATGATGCAAATGTGGAAAAGCCTGATGCAACATCAATAGGCTAAACAAGCCTAAAAAGAAAAATGCCGCTATTTTATTTGGTTTTTGCATCAAATACAAAACTAATGAAATTTGAGTATATTTTTAGAGTTTTAAGACTTGAAATCAAAATATAACTTGGACAATAATTAGTTCCACTTCATTTTCTGCAATCGAACAGCATTGAGAATAGCCAATAAAGCAACACCAACATCAGCAAAAACGGCTTCCCACATTGTCGCTAATCCACCTGCACCGAGAATTAGTACAATGACCTTAACCCCAAAGGCAAGCCCAATATTTTGCCAGACAATCCTACGGGTTGAACGACCAATTTTAATAGCTCTTGCAATCTTGCTCGGTTGGTCGGTCTGGATGATGACATCTGCCGTTTCAATGGCGACATCGCTTCCTAAACCGCCCATCGCAATACCCACACCACTCGCTGCCAATACGGGTGCATCGTTAATGCCATCGCCGATAAATGCGACTTTCGTTTCAGGTTGCTTTTTAAGCTTTTCAACCTCATTCAGTTTATCTTCAGGTAACAACCCACCTTTTGCCCAATCGATATTTAATTCTTTTGAAACTTGTTGAGTTATTGAATCCTTATCACCTGATAGCATTATGATTTTTGAAATTCCTGAATCTCGAATTCTTTTAATGGCTTGGTGCGCATCATCCTTTAGTTCATCTGCAATGGTTACATAACCTGCAAATTTCCCATCAATGGACACCATAACTATTGATTCTACAATGCCATCCGTTTCCGAAGGGACTTCTATGCTGTTTGAGGTCATCAAAGCTTTGTTACCTACCAACACCGTTTTTCCGTTGACTGTTCCTTTTAAACCTTTTCCTGCAATTTCTGAAACATCGGTTGCCTCATAATCCGCCCCGTCCGCTTTATATTCCAGTATTGCCTTTGCAATGGGATGGGTAGATTGTTCTTCCATCGCCATCAAATACTTCATAAATTTGACTTCCTCAAATGTGATGGAATTGATTTCCTTGATTTTAAAAACCCCTTTGGTAACAGTTCCTGTTTTGTCCATTACGACTGTGTTCACTTGAGTCATTGCATCCAAAAAGGATGCACCTTTAAAAAGAATACCATTGCGCGATGCCGCACCCAAACCGCCAAAATAGCCGAGAGGAATAGAGATGACCAACGCACAAGGACACGAAATCACGAGGAATATCAATGCTCGATAGAGCCAATCCCTAAACACATAATCATCTACAAAAAAGTAAGGTAGAAACGTCAGTCCGATGGCAAGGAATACAACGATAGGCGTATAAATCCTTGCAAATTTTCTAATGAACAGTTCGGTCTTTGATTTTTTGGCGGTTGCATTCTGCACCATATCCAGAATTCGTGCAATGGAACTATCCTTGAATTCCTTGGTCGTCTCGATTTCGATTACGCCATCAAGATTAATGCTTCCGGCAAAAACAGTATTGCCTTTAGCAATCGTATCAGGTTTGCTTTCGCCTGTCAAGGCAGCAGTATTAAAAGAACCCTTTTCAGAAAGCAGAATACCATCAAGCGGAACTTTTTCGCCTACACGTACCTGTATCTTTTCGCCAATTTCAACAGTCTCGGGATTTACTGAAACAAAGTCGCCATCACGATAAACCAAAGCTTCATTGGGTCTTACATCGAGTAAGGCTTTTATATTTCCTTTCGCACGGTTAACGGCCGCATTTTGGAAGAGTTCGCCCACAGCATAAAACAGCATTACGGCAACACCTTCGGGATATTCGCCAATGGCAAATGCACCTAAAGTGGCTATGGACATTAAGAAGAATTCCGTAAAAAAATCACCATTTTTAATACTTTTCCAGCCTTCTCTTATCACCGGAAAACCTACAGGGATATAGGCTACCGTGTACCATACTACGCGAATCCATCCTTTGAAGAAAGGAAACGCATCAAAGTAATCAATAGCGATTCCGGCTATCAACATCACAAAGCTGAAAATAGCCGGTAGATAGGTTCTAAAATTTGAAATTTCTTCAGGGCTGCTATGGTTATGGCCATCGTCGTGACTGTGCTCGCCTTGTTGTTTTTTTGGTTCTAAGTCACGTAAGTTTATTTTTTTCTTTTTCATATGTTCTAATCAAGTTTGATATCATTTTAAAAACTACTTCGATAATTTCAATATTCTCAATGCACCGCGCATTACAAAAGTGAAAACGATGCCGCCAATCACTAAATCGGGCCATTTACTATTCAGAAAATAAACCAGCACCCCAGCTACTATAACACCACCATTAACAATAATATCATTGGATGTAAAAATGGCACTTGCCTGCATATGAGCCTCTTGACTCTTTGCCTTGTTGATGAGCCAGAGCGATATCAAATTACCTGCCAATGCGAAAATTGAAACGATAATCATCCATTGAAACAAGGGTGTTTCGGTATTGCTAAAAAACCTTCTCAAGACCTCTGCAAACCCAAGTGTTGCCAATGCCATCTGAAAGTATCCGCTGTATTTCGCAACCTTCTTTTTTCTTGAAATGGCACCGCCTACCGCAAATAGGCTTAATGCATATACGATGGAATCTGCCAGCATATCTAATGAGTCTGCCACAAGACCCATCGAAGAAGAAATCCAACCGGTGGTCATTTCGATAACGAAAAAGCCAAAGTTGATGCCCAAGACCCACCATAGGATTCTTTTTTGTTTGGATTGGTCTTCCATTACGGGTGGTTCGGCTTCTGTGGTTCCTTCTAAGGAATCCCCAAGTTTTAAGCTGGCTATAGACGTTTTTATCGCCTTGACGTCGTCCACGTGATATACTTCCAATTTTCTGTTTGGAATATCAAAATCCAAGTGTTTTACTTGAGCATAAGACTCTAACTTCATCCGAATCATCTGCTCTTCTGAAGGGCAGTCCATTTTAGTTATTATAAAAGTGCTTTTTTTCAAAATCAATCTAATTTGTTCGTTTGTTTATTAAAGTAAATTACTGCTGCATTTTTCGCATATTCCCGTAACCACGAGATTAACATCCTCTGCCAAATATCCATCTGGCAAATTGATATGCGGGATTTTTTGTTCCGTTAAACAAACTGTTTCGTCACAGTTAGTGCAATGAAAATGTAAATGCAAATCCTGTTCTATTTCACAATTACAGCCTTCTTCACAAAGTGCGTATTTAGAGATTCCAGTTCCGTCATCTATGTGATGCACCACGTTTTTTTCTTCAAACGTTTTTAGGGTTCGGTACAATGTGGTTCTATCCGCTTTTGCGAAAGCATTCTCAATATCAGTCAGGGCGATGGCGGCATCCCTATCGGCCATATACTTATAAATCAAGATGCGCATTGCGGTGGGACGCACGTTATGGTCATTTAATGTTTTTTCAATTTCAGTCATTTTGTGCGGTGTTATAATTGATATTTTTAGCTTTATTGTAGGCTTCATAGCCTTCTTTTGCAGCGTACGGAACGATAAGTAATGCCGCCACAGGATCTGCCCACCACCAGCCTAACCAGTTGACCAATAGCAATCCTATAAGTACGACCACGGTTTGGTATAAGCAAATAAAGGTGTCTTTAGCATCAGCCAGCAAGGCTGGACTGTCTAATTTCTTTCCATACTTTCTTTTGAAATAGATCAGGATAGGATTTACAACCAGGGAAACCAATAATATAATCAGTCCCATCGTACTCCAGTTTGCCGTTTCTTGATTGATGAGTTTTGTAAGTGAGTCATACGAAATGAAAACGCAGATGAGCATAAAGGAAATTGCAATTACGTTTAACGTGATTTTTTGCCTTCGCTTTACTTTTTCTTCATCGATACCTTTAATCTCGCCGTGTAGTCGCCAGCCTAATGTTCCCGCACTTACGACTTCAATCGTGCTGTCTAATCCCCAACCAATCAATGCCGAACTATTGGCCGTAAATCCTGCTATAAGCGAGACCACTACTTCAATAACATCATAAACAACGTTCCAAATCTGTAGTGTTCTGGCTTGTTTAAGATTATTTCTTCTTGTCTTATCCATAGTAATTAATGTTCGTGTTCAGTTTCTCCCTTTTTCATTTCTCCCATCAGGTAATAGACATTGTTGAATGCAAAACGCGTGTTAGGATCTGGGGTTTCAAAAAAGCGTATGGCTATCCAGTCGCCATCTTTCTCGCCGGTTGTAACCTCTACTGGTGTAAAACTCCACGCATCGCCTTCTCTTTGCGCTGTAAACACATAATTCTTTCCAGCTTCTGTAACTACGGCACTTTCAGGTAATGCGGTTGTCTGCTGATTGTCAACTTCAATTTTACCTTTAATGTACATTCCTGGGATAAGACCACCTTCTTTATTCTCAATTTCAGCGTGAACGTGCACTGCTTTTGGATCTTGTTCAAAGGTTTGGCTAACCGAATAAATCACGGCTTCCAGTTCTTTCCCTGGACGCGATTGAATATTGAAACGTATCTTTTGGCCTTTCCTCACTTTGTCCACATCTTTTTCAAAAACCATTAAATCTGCGTGTACGTGGTCTGTATCTACTATTTCCATTAAGTTGGTTTGTGGTTCTACATATTGACCAGTTTTTATGAAAACCTTTTCTACAACACCTGAAATGGGACTGCGTAATGCAACACGCTGATAGATAGTACCATTGCGCACACCACTTGCATTGATGTTGTACTGTCGCAATTGCGCTTCAAGACCATTTACCATTGCGGTAGATGACTGATAGTCTGCCGTTGCTTTTTGGAAATTCATTCCAGATGCTACACCAGCTTCATAAAGTCTTTTTTGACGTTCATATTCCTGTTTCAGAAATTTACTATTGCTGTAAGCGTTTAAATAATCTGATTGAATCTGGATGATGCTGGGATGTGATAAATAAGCCACCGCTTGATTCTTTTTGACTTCGTCTCCTTCTATAACCTCTATGGATGCCACATTTGCTCCTGCAAGCGCGGTAATATTTGCTTCGTTTTGGGGTGGTACTTCCAGCGTGCCGTTTGCTTCTACATAACCACTCATATTGCGTTGCGCGAGCGTATCAATTTCCATTTGTAAGGCTTCAAACTGCTGTGCCGTGAGCATTACTTCCTCAGCTTCACCTTCGTTAAGGTTTCCTTGACCGGTCTCACCTTCAGAATTGTTTTCTTCCGTTTCAGAATGGGTGGCTTCATCGTGGCCATCTTCAGTTTTTGAGTCGCCACAGCTGAATAATGTCAATGCAAAAAGCATTGCGGTAATCGGTATATATTTTAATTTTTTCATCTTTTTTTAGTTTTGGAAATATTGTAAATCAAACAGGGCTTCTAAATATTTATCAAGTGCGTCCAGCGCGTCCATTTCGGTCTGTATGGCATCACGTATTATTTGCGTGAATGCTGCATAATCCAGCGCTCCTTCTTTGTATGCCAGCAATGCACCTTTGCGCTGGTCTATGGCAAGTGGCAAAGCTTCGGTTTTATAGAAAAACCAGGTATCCCGCCATCGTGCATAATTTTGCTGTGCCTGTACGAATTGCGATTTTAGCTCGCGTTGTTTGAAAACGGCATTGGTTTCTGCAATCTGTGCATTGAGTTTTGCCGCTTTTGCACGACTACGGACAGGTCCAGAAAACAGTGGTATGGAAATCCCAGCTTGATAGGTATAAAAACCACTTTCGCCATTGACACGTTGCAGGCCACCTTGCAGATTAAACTGGGGCAGTAAACTTGCCCTTGCTGCGTCATAGCTTGCTTGTGCTTCGTCTATACGCTTTCGCGAAAGCGATAACTCGGGATGATTATTTAATGTATTATCAGTCTTTAAAATTGAAATTTCAGTAGCTTCCAATTCATCAGCAACGGTGTACATCGTATCTGGTGTCAACCAAAGATTGAGTTGTTGTAATGCGATTAAATAATCTGTTTCTGCCTGCTGAAACCTGTTGGTTATCTGTAACGCTTGATTGCGCGCAGCAGCATATTCCAGTCTCGAAATGGCTTCGACTTCAAAATTGAGTTCTACAGATTGTGCAAATTGACCATAAATGCTGTCCAGTTCTCGATAAAGAACAAATTTCTTCTTTGCCTGAAAAGCTTCTGACCAGGCTTTTTTGACTTCCAGTTCTATCTGGATTTCAGATAGGTCAAAAGCTGTTTCGGCTAACTGGATGCGTTGTTGTTGCAAGCGTTTTTTGGCACCTATTCCCAATAGATCAATATTTTGTTGACCGATACCTATCAAGGTATAAATACCTTGACCATCGGCCACTTCTTCGCCACCCGTAAAGATCTGTGTACTACCGAAGTCGTAGGCATTGCCTGAGAGTGCATTCTGTCTTTCGATTTCGAGTTGGCTTGCTTTGAGTACAGGATAATTTTCTTTGGCAATTTCTACAGCTCGTGATAATGTGATGGGCGTGATGCTGTCCTTAGCAATGAGATCTTGCACAGGTGCTTGTGATTGTTGCGCTCTCCCTTCGACTGCGCTCTGGGCAGGCGCGAAAGCGGTGCCACCTAACATAAAACCAACTATCAAAATCGTAGTCAAGCCTTGCGGATTAAACGAACCAATCTTATTCTGCTCTTTGCGCTCGCGTCTCTTTTCTATAAAGGTATATAGTACGGGAAGCACGACCAACGTGAGCAGCGTAGCTGTAAGCATTCCACCGATAACTACCGTAGCGAGCGGCTGTTGGACTTCTGCACCGGCCGATGTGGAAAATGCCATAGGTAAAAAGCCGAAAATATCAGTGGTGGCCGTGAGCATAATGGGACGAATACGTTCTTTAGTCCCTTGAAATATTCTATCCTTTATACTTATCACACCTTCTTCTTTTAAAGAATTAAATCGGTTTATAAGTACCAGTCCGTTAAGAACTGCAACACCAAATAGCACAATAAAGCCGACACCTGCCGAAATACTAAATGGCATATCCCGCAACCATAGGGCAAACACACCACCGATGGCCGCCAAGGGAATCGCTATGTAAATCATTAGCGATTGTGAAAAGGATTTTAAGGCAAAGTACAGCAGTATAAATATTAAAAACAGGGCGATGGGTACAACGATTATCAAACGATCCTTTGCGCTTTGTAGATTTTCAAACTCGCCACCATAGGTAATATAATAGCCTGATGGCAAGTCCAGTTCTTCATCTAATTTTTGCTGAATATCTTTTACTACAGACTCCACATCCCTGCCTCTTGCATTTACACCTACGTAGGTTCTTCTATACGTATTGTCACGTGAAATTTGCATAGGTCCAGGGACGTATTCAATTTCGGCTATTTCGATAATGGGTATCTGATTGCCATCCTTAAGATCGATATACATATTGCGTAGGTCATCGATACTTTTTCTATGGCTTTCATCAAATCGTACCACGAGATCAAATCGTTTCTCGCCTTCAAAAATTACTCCTGCGGTTCCGCCAGCGAATGCGGTACTTATGTAATCATTTACTTTTTGAATATCCAGTCCATATTGCGCCATTTTATCACGCTTATATTTTACGGTCATCTGTGGTAATCCTGCAGTTCGTTCTGCACTCACATCACCAGCGCCAGGAACGGTCTGTATAATCGCTGCCATTTCCTGAACCTTTTGTGATAACACATCTAAATCTTCGCCATACAGCTTTACAGCAATATCTTCTCTTACGCCTTCTAACAGCTCGTTAAATCGTAACTCTACTGGTTGGGTAAAAACTAAATTTACACCCACGAGTTCATCATCCAGTTTATCTCTTATAGCATCTATCAAACCTTCTTTAGTAGAAGCTGTTGTCCACTCGTCCATATCCTTGTTTAGGATGATGTACATATCTGCAATATCCATAGGCATAGGATCGGTAGGAATATCTGCAACACCTATACGAGCAGTTACCGTCTTGATTTCAGGGAAACTTTCTAATAGGATAGTTTCTATTTTCTTGGAAACTTCAATAGATTCGGATAATGAACTTCCTGGTCTAATGAGCGCTTGCATTGCTAGATCTCCTTCATCAAGCTGGGGCACAAATTCTCCACCCATATTAGAAAAGATAAAACCAGCAATAAGAAGTAATACGGCAGCAGCTGATAAAACAATAAGTTTTAGTTTAAGGGCTCCCTTTAATAATGGCATATATGCACTATGAATAGCACCTATAATTTTATCACTTATTTTTTCGAGCCAGCGCTCAAACCTGCCGAACCAGTTTTTGGTATTTTGTACTGGTTTCATAAAAAGCGCTGCCATCATAGGCACATACGTGAGACACAAGATGATGGCACCTATCATTGCAAACCCAAAGGTGTATGCCATAGGTTTAAACATTTTACCTTCTACACCAGTTAGAAAAAGTATAGGCGTAAAAACGATGAGGATAATTATCTGTCCAAAAAAAGCGGAACCCATCATCGTGCTTCCTGCATCATAAGCCACTTTATCCATCACGCCTTGATTGAATTTTAGCTTGCCAGACCTAATCCGTTTTTGGATCTCATAAACCGTTCCTTCTATAATAATTACCGCACCATCTATGATAATCCCAAAATCAATAGCTCCCAAGCTCATTAAGTTTGCCCATACATTAAATTGCTTCATTAATATAAAGGCAAAAAGCAAGGACAACGGTATGGTCGTGGCCGTTATGATGCCACCTCTTAAACTACCCAACAATAAAACAAGGGCAAATATCACGATTAGGGCGCCTTCCAGTAAATTGGTTTTAACGGTATCGGTCGTTCTGGCAATTAGCTCACTACGATCAATGATAGGGGCGATAGTGAGACCTTCTGGCAGGGATTTTTCAATTTCTGCCATACGATTCTTAACATTTTGAATAACCGCATTAGGGTTTGAACCTTTTAGCATCATTATTATTCCTCCCACGGCTTCCTTACCGTCTTGCGTAAAAGCACCATAACGTACCTGATTCCCAAAATGGACGCGTGTTGCAACATCTCCAATAGTTACGGGAATGTTGCCTTCGTTGATAATCGAGATATTCTTGATGTCTTCCAAAGAGCGAATAAGACCTTCACCTCTTATGAAATTTGACATTTTATTTTTTTCTATGTAAGCACCGCCTGTATTCACATTGTTCCGAGCGAGAGCCTCATACACTTGTGAAATACTAATACCCAAACTATTCAACTTATCTGGGTTGACAGCGACCTCGTACTGTTTAATACTGCCTCCATAAGAGTTGACCTCTACCACGCCTTCCAGTAATGTGAGTTGTCGCTTGATAACCCAATCTTGCACGGTGCGCAGTTCCATAGGCGAATACTTGTTTTCAAAACCCTCCTCTGGCTTTATAGTGTATTCATAGATTTGACCTAAACCAGTAGAGATGGGACCCATAGATGGACTTCCAAATTTTTCAGGGATAGATTCGCCCAGTTCGTTTAGTTTTTCCTGTACCAGCTGTCGAGGAAGATAGGTTCCCATATCGTCTTCAAAAACGATAGTAACTACGGAAAGGCCAAAGCGTGAGATAGATCTTATTTCTGTAACGCCTGGTAAATTACCCATAGATAGTTCTACGGGATAGGTTACGAACTGTTCAATATCTTCCGTTCCCAGATTGGGCGATTGCGTGATGACCTGCACCTGATTATTGGTAATATCTGGGACAGACCCAAGGTTTACTGTTGCCATTGACCAAATGCCAACTCCTATAAGAGTCAACGTGAACAGACCAATGATGAATTTGTTATTGATTGAAAAATCAATGATTCTGTTAATCATAGATTAATGTATTAATTCAGTTAAAAAACGAGTTTGCGTTTTCGCGTAGCAAAAACATAGTTGAGCATTCCCATTAGGAAAACTTCAAAAAAGGATATAGTTATCCTATGAAAACTGAATTATGCCCGAGGTGGCTGAAAAAGGGAATGGGGAATATCTTTGCCAAGGTCATCGAAATGGGCAAAGAATTCTTGAGGAATAGCAGGCTGTAGCGTCTCAAAAGCAGCAAGCCCAAAATTTATGGTATGAACGTGGCAGCAATGACATTGACAGAAAGGCGAGCATAACTCACAGTCTTGGTCGTGGTCGCCATCAATATCAATTACTGTAACAACTTGGGTATCATCGGCACTATTTGTCGCATCGCTACAAGGCACTACATTGAGTGCCAAAAAATAAAACGATAGTATGATTGCTACAACTTTCACAATGCAAAGATAAAAATATTTTGGTGCAACTGTGTTGCAAAATGGTAAGGCAGAAAAAATCCAGTTTGAGGTACTGGACAAACCTATATTAACTTTATGCCATAGCATAGACTTCATCAAACAGCTTTTTATCTAACCGTTCTTGTTGGCCGAAGCTTTTCTTCAAAACGTTATGAAGTACTGAATTGAATGCATTGTAACCTAACCACAGATTTGGTTCTTCATTCAGTAGCAAGGCTTCGTAGTTCAAGATTTCTATGACCTCACGAGACTTTTTTGAAGGGTCGCTATTCTTGTCGCTACATTCATATCTGAACAATTTCGTTCTGTCAAGAATCGCTTTCACAAATTCTTGTGTGTCGATGATTTTAAATTCCTTCATCTTGTCGAATTTCTTGGTAATGGTGTAGAATTCGTTGTCCAGAAATTTATCGAAAAGATTGTTCAACCTCGGCATAATTAAGTGCGTATTGTTCTTACTGTGCTTTATGGAAAACTCGATTTCAGCCTGTGAAACGTGCAGACCATTTGAGCACACTTCTCTATAAAACCCAAAGTGACCAGAGGTCTTTTCACTTCCGTCATACGAGTTTTTGAACCGAAGCATCGGAAGTATCAAATCTTTATCGTTCTTGACAGTAAACTGGCTTTTGTCATCGATAATAAAGTCAGTAATGAACGACCTATCATTCTTGTTTATGGTGCGTTTGTGGAAATTCAGTTGTGCATCGGTTAACATCTCCTCGGCTTTCTTGAAGAACAGTTGGTTTGGAATATGGCCATAACTGTTCGAGACCACATTGACGATTTTGCCATTTGAAATAATGGCATTTTCAAGCCCTCTTCGAGATTCCATCTGTGTCAGACTTTTTAAGGATTTCATTTCTGATGGAACAAAGATTTCATCCTGTTGCAGATTTTTTAAATACATAATATTTGATTTTTAATTAGACATTATAGAGGCCGATTTTAGAGACTGACCTCATTTTTTATCATTTGGATTCGACCTTACAGAAAAAATGTTTTTTCCTTGAATGTCGATGTTTCAGTAAAGAATTTTCTAAGGACAATCTTATTCCGCTCTTTCTTCGCTCGGTAAGTTCTAAGTATGTTCAACAACGCTTTCATTGCTGCAATTGGCTGATATAGCACGTCGTCTATTACCAATAAGCAGAAAGGCAAAATTTCAATTTCTTCTTGGCCATCTTCCTTGTAATAGTATCCGCAGTCAAGACAGAGATGACTACTATACATTGAGTCGCTATCGATTAGCGCTTCCGAGGATTTGCAATTTTTACATTTCATAATTTTGATTTTTAATTAAACATTTTCTAACAATACTTTGTAATGGCTGGGATGCTTGTCCCTGTAATACGCCATATGACTTTCAGCACTATCAATGCTGTAATTTTCACTACTTTGTTGATAATGTATTTCAGCTTCTTGTAGCGAAATTTTAGGATGTTCGAATGTTCGTTTCATAATGAAATTTTTTGATTAAACAATATTTGAGCAGTACCCAAACGGAAGCTAAAATCTCAGCTCAAAAGGAAACGGAATAAATAAGCGTAGGGTGTTGCGTGGGCTTTATGCCGTAGTCTTTTGATGGGTGTATTTTACGAGTTTACCTTTGCACTAACTATTGATTGATAACCCCTTCCTTATGAACCCAACTTTCAAAACACTATCATAAAAAAGAAAAAGGGCCAGCACGAATGCCGACCCTTCTCCAAACAACAAAAGCTAATCGTTGAGTTCCTTAATTTGCTTTTCAAGAACTGTGATACGCTCTTTCAAACGTGCTTCACGCTTGTCTCGTTTTTCGGCATATTCCTTTTCTATGCCGGCAATCTTGGATTTGTAATATCCTTGCATTGCGCTGTAGAATGAAATGTTTGTCAGATTATTGACGTGATTGCTTTCGCCAAAATGAACTTGTTTCGTGAGCATATACCGTATCAGCTTATGGAAGATTTCCTTTTTGAATTTCTTCTTGAAATTCTCGACCATTTCAACTTTGGTCATCTTTAAAGTGTCGCCCAAGAACTTTGAGAAATACTTTTGTTGGCTCATATAGTCCACATTGTTCTCAAATAGCGATATCGAGAATGCCACCATTTCATCTGTTGAAAGTGTTTTCTTTGTATCAACGTATTTCGTTTCACGAATCATCTGAACCACTTCTTCAAACTGCTTGTTATTCTCAATTTGCTTCTTACGGATTTCCCTTTCGTTAATTTTTACGATTTGTTCTTCAGGCGTACAATCTGCCATTTTTCTGTTCGCCAATGGTGCCGAATATTCCGTAGAATCGTTCTTTGATTTTTCAACAATCTTTACAAAAATTTCCTTGTGCTGGAATGAATCGGGATGGAACACAATACCGTTTTTAAATCCTTCTTCTTTTGCTGAACTGAATTTTTCCAATGCTTCTTTATAATTTTGCATTGCTTCATCCAATTCTGCCTTTAATTCATCTTCAGAATAATCGTAATGTTGATATTCTTTCTGAATAGCTTCGATTGTTGGCTCAATCGGATTCTCTATAATTTCAACATCGTCCAGTAAATAAACTTTCAATCCGTTCTTTACCAATTGGGATATAATGAGCTTATTGTTTTCGTCATCTGCCCAATACTGTCGTATTTCAGGAATTAGAAGGATATTCTCTTTCTTGGATTTTTCAATCAGGTTCAAGAGCGATTTGCTTTTCTTCGTTTCAAAACAGGCTGCTTTCGTACAGACCATCTTTCCTTCGCCGAACAGATTGCCTTGATTTGCGGCATTGAAAGGACATTCAACACAAGACCCAGCTTTTGGGACCAATTTTTTATCGGCTACATCAAAAGATGCTTTTTCCAAATAGTATGTCTGGTCTTTAATCATCCTGTTTATCTGATGTGCATTAAAATCCTCGCCCATCGTTTCCAACATCATCTGTTGCTCTTCCGGTTCAAAAAGTGCCACGCCTACGCCCAAGGAAATGGTCATTTCGCCATTGCGTACAAAATGCTTGAAACCATCAATTAATCCGGCCAGTTTCAAACGCTGTCTGATGAAGTTATCCGTTCTACCCAATCGCTTCGCAATTTCGGTAGGTGAATACTTCTCACTTAGGTAAGCAATCGCATCGGCTTCTTCGGTCGGTTCAACATCCTGTCTTTGCAGGTTTTCGATGATTTGAACTTCCAGAACATCATTGTTCTCATAAGTTCTTACGATACAGGGTACGGTCTTTTTTCCTGCAAGCTTGCTCGCACGATATCGGCGTTCGCCCATCACGATGATATAATGGCCATTTAGTTGCCTTACCGTGATTGGCTGCAACACACCGTGCTTTTCGATACTCTCAGAAAGCTGCTGCAAGGCATCATCATTAAAAGTTTTTCTGGGCTGTTCAAGGTCAGGCTTGATTTTACCCAATGGTAAGTTCTGAATTTGAAGTACTTCGGATTTCTTTCCGTTTACTTCTTTCTTGGCAGTAGATTTCGCTCTACTGCGCTTCATTTTGGTACTCGCTTTTGTTGTCATAATACTCAAATTTTTGATTAAACAATATTTGAGCAGAAACCAAACGGAAGATAAAATCTTGGCTCAAAAGGAAACGGAATAAATGAGTAGGGGCTTAAGCGTTGGTTTTATGCCGTAGTCTTTTGATGGAAGTATTTTACGAGTTTACCTTGCGTGTATATTGTATGATAATAAACCCCTCAAACGAAGAACAGAGGTTGAGATAACCTAAAATTTATTAATCCTCAATACAGAAAATAGGATTTGTTATCAAATGAATGGATATAGTACTAAAGCCAATTCAGTTCTGAAAAAAGGTAAAATGTTGTACCTATGTTGTACCCAAGGTCAAAAATCGTGAAGAAAATCCCATTTTTTAAAATGAAAAAGCCGAAGATTTCTCTTCGGCTTTTGTGCGGATGACAGGAATCGAACCTGCACACCTCGCGGCATCAGATCCTAAGTCTGACGTGTCTACCAGTTCCACCACATCCGCATTTTAAATATTTTAACACTTTTTCTTAGGTTAAATCCTAAGTCTAGCGTGTCTACCAATTCCACCACGCCCGCAATAAGTTCCCGTAAAAACGGGATGCAAATATAAACAATAGTTTCAATATTCAAATAGCATTTAAAGAAGAAATATTTAGAGATTGTTTTTCTTATTTTTGTTAGAAACCAAATAATCTTATGCAAAACATTAATTCCTATATAAAAGAACACAAACAACGTTTTTTAGATGAACTCATTGCTATTTTAAAAATTCCTTCAATCAGTGCAGATTCAGCTTATAAAGCTGATGTTTTAGAAACTGCCAAAGTCATAAAACTTAGTTTAGAGAAAGCAGGTTGCGAACATGTTGAAATATGTGAAACGGATGGATATCCAATAGTTTACGGAGAAAAAATAATTGATAAAAGCTTACCAACCGTTCTGGTTTATGGACATTACGACGTACAGCCACCAGACCCTTTAGATTTATGGTTATCACCACCTTTTGATCCTGTGATTAAAAACACAGAGCTCCATCCTGATGGTGCTATTTTTGCCAGAGGAGCTTGTGACGATAAAGGGCAAATGTACATGCATGTTAAAGCCATGGAATATATGACAGCTAATAATGAGCTGCCGTGTAATGTGAAATTTATGATAGAAGGTGAAGAAGAAGTTGGTAGCGTAAACCTTTCAAAATTTGTTGCCGCAAATAGAGAAAAATTAGAAAATGATGTCATTTTGATTTCAGATACTGGTATGATTGCAAAAGATGTACCTTCAATTACCACAGGGTTACGAGGTTTAAGCTATGTTGAAGTTGAAGTCACTGGTCCAAATCGTGATTTACACTCGGGCTTATATGGTGGTGCTGTTGCAAACCCTATCAACGTGTTAACTAAAATGATTGCTTCACTTCATGATGAAAACAACCATATCACCATTCCTGGATTTTACGATAAGGTTGAAAACCTGTCTGACGCAGAACGTTCAGAAATGGCAAAAGCACCTTTCTCTTTAGAAAACTATAAAGATGCTTTGGATATTGATGCAGTTTATGGAGAAGAAGGCTATACTACTAACGAACGAAACTCAATTAGACCAACCTTAGATGTCAACGGAATTTGGGGAGGTTATACTGGAGAAGGAGCAAAAACTGTTATTGCAAGTAAAGCTTATGCAAAAATTTCAATGCGTTTAGTACCAAACCAAGATTGGGAAGAAATCACAACATTGTTCAAAACTCATTTTGAAAATATAGCACCAAAAGGTGTGAAAGTTAAAGTAAATCCGCATCACGGTGGACAAGGTTACGTTACACCAATTGATAGCATTGGGTACAGAGCAGCATCGAAAGCTTACGAAGAAACCTTTGGCAAAACTCCAATACCACAACGAAGTGGAGGCAGTATTCCTATTGTATCACTTTTTGAAGAGGAATTAAAGAGCAAAACCATTTTAATGGGCTTTGGCTTAGACAGTGACGCTATACATTCTCCAAACGAACATTTTGGAGTTTGGAATTATCTTAAAGGCATAGAAACCATTCCTTGGTTTTATAAGTATTTTACTGAAATGAAAAAATAATTATTCTTTTAAAATTTTAAATGTTGAAGATTTTAAGTTCGAAGAAATCGTAACAAAATAAATCCCTGTTGCTTTATTTTTTACATCAATTTCTATGGAAGCATTTTTTGATTTAGAAGAATGAATCACTTTTCCTGAAATATCATTTATTAAAATATCCACGTCTAATCCTGTATTATTTTCAACCTTTAAAACAGAGGATACCGGATTTGGGTACACCAGTATTTCTGAAGTTGTAAATTCTTTGGTATTTAAAAGGGTAAAAGCTAGGCAATCACTTTGTTCAGAACAAGTACTGTCACTAACCAAAACAGAATAGTTTCCTGATGAGGTAGGAGTAAAAACACGATTGTTTTCACCATCAATTACGCTATTGGTATTACAATCAATCCATTGATAACTTGAATTTTCTGAATTATCATTTGCCGATAAATTATCAGCATTTTGAGAAATTGTGTTGTCTATAGTTAATAAGTTTGCTTTAGTTGCAATGTAACTAGCTACTAATTTTGTGAGTTCTGTCATATACTGAAAATCTAAATCTTCTGCTCGGTCACCAGAAGAATGATAATCTGGAGTTTGGTCGTCGGTTTCCCATGATTCACCAACTAAAACAGCAGAATAGTCCTGATTCCAAAATCGGGAATGATCGCTGGCCGATGTTCCAGGGTTAACAACAATTGCGCTCAAATCAAAAGAATACGTATTCAAGAGATTAAGTAAATCATCTTTTATGGCAATAGAATTTGCAATGTTGCGAACATCAATGTCAAACTCATTATCTCCATCTGTTCCTGGAGCATCTCCATCATACCCTATCATATCCATGTTTATTACACCCAAAATGTTATCACGAGCATTTCCATTTGAAGTGTCTGCAGCTTGTTGCGCATAAAAATTAGAACCTCTTAGCCCTACTTCTTCCTCGTCCCAAAGTGCATATACAATTGTTTTATCGGTACACTGTGTTGATAAAATTCGGGCTATTTCCAAAACAGCAGAAACACCAGTGGCATTATCATCTGCACAGAATGTAGTAACAGAATCGTAATGTGCGCAGATAATGTAAACATCATCAGCATTGGTCTTACCCAATTGAGTTGCAATTATATTTTTTCCATTGGTATTAAAATTCTGAATTTCAACATCCAAATTTGTCAAAGCAGATAAACGCTCTTCAATATAGGTTGCTGCCAAATCGTTATTAGTTTCTACTCTACTACTTATGGTTTGTGATGAACCATTAATTACAGCTGGTTGCTCACCTGAAAGCTCGGCAACACTTTGTTGAATATTATCTGTACTCACTTGATCAATAATATCCTGAACAGATTGGGATAAGCACACATTAACGCTGAAGAAAAAAAGGGCTATTAAAATTGATTTGTTCATCATTTTAGGGACTTTTAAAAAAATCAAAGGTACGGATTTACTAAATTTTCGATTCATTTATTTTGAAATCCAAATTTTTATTCTACATTTGTAGAGTAAACTCTAAACTTGTAGAACATGGAATTGTCCAAAACCGAAGAACAGCTTATGCAATACCTCTGGAAGCTCGAAAAAGCTTTTATGAAAGACCTACTAGATATTTATCCAGAACCAAAACCTGCAACCACAACGGTTGCAACATTATTGAAACGCATGATTGGCAAAGGATTCGTAGATTATAAAACCTTCGGGAAATCAAGAGAATATTATCCTCTGGTTAAAAAAGAAGATTACTTTTCTAAACACGTAAACGGCCTTATTAAAACCTTTTTTAACGATAGTGCATCGCAATTCGCATCCTTTTTTACACGCAAAACAGATTTTACAAAAAAGGAACTAGAAGCATTAAAAGCCATTATTGATAAAGAAATTGAAAACAAGTAGTTATGGAAACTTACCTTTTAAAATTTTCGGGTTGTTTGTTATTGCTTTGGTTACTTTACGTATTGTTGTTAGAAAAGCAGAGTTTTCACCACCTAAAGCGTTATTATTTATTGGGTGCAATGGTTGTGGCTTTGGTTATTCCTAAATTAACCATTAAGGAATATGTTGAACCTGTTGTTTCTGATTTTGAAACTCTGCCAATGGCATTTCCAACGGAGCTAACAGAAACTCCTCAAGGTCAACTTCAATTTTTAGATTTAGAAACTGTCCTTTGGCTCATATACGGTTTTGGAGTTTCCCTCTTTTGCATCAGATTTATTGTGAATCTTGCTAAAATGTACCGACGGATTTCAAGCAGTAAAACTATAGTTGAACGTTCTTTTATTTATGTATTATTGAAAGAGTATCGCATTCCACATTCATTTTTCAACTATATATTTTATAATCAATCAAAATTTGAAAAACAGAACATCCCTAAAGAAGTGATGCTGCACGAGGAAACACACGCCAAGCAATTGCACAGTATTGATATTTTGGTCATGGAACTACTACAGATTGTATTTTGGTTTCACCCATTGATCTACATACTGAAACATCACATAAAACTGAATCACGAATTTTTGGCAGACCAAGCAGTTTTAAATCAAGGTATTGCCACTAAAAACTATCAAAATATATTATTACAATTTTCATCAAGCACTCCACATTATGAATTGGCAAGTGCCATTAATTATTCATCCATCAAAAAACGATTTACAGTTATGAAAACACAAACATCAAAAACCAGAATTTGGTTGAGCACTTTAGTGTTGCTCCCAATTATTGCATTTCTTTTTTACAGTTTTGCTGAAACAAAATATGTTGAAAGAGAACCGACAGAAACGTTACAAGTTTTGCAAGTTGAAAACGAGGAGCAGAATGAAGGTGCATCAGAAAAACTCATGCAAGAGTATAGAAATTGGATTGACAAATTAAAAAGTTCTTCAAATATAATTATACCTGTTGGTACACACGAGCGTTTAGCTGCTATCTATGACCTCATGAATGAACAGCAGCGCAATTCGGTTGAATTGCATCCTTTTCTTAAGGAAATAATTCCTAAATTATATTCGGTTGAACCTAAAACCCCTTCAAAAAGCCAATTTGAATCTTGGAAAAACAAAGACAAATTCGCCCTTTGGTTAGATAAAAAATCAATATCAAATACTAAATTAAACAATTACTCGCCAGAAGACATTGTATATTACATGGGTTCTAAGGTTCATAAAAATGCGCTAAGCGAAAAATTTCCTCAACCCTTTCAATTTAGTTTATACACTAAAGATGGCTTTAATAAATTCTATAAAGAAGCTTTTGTAAATGACTATAAAGCATTGTCCAAAACATATTCCAAAGCTATTAAAAAGTATATAAATGGGCCACAAACAGATAATACTGAGCTTAAAATTCTGTATAACCAGGCTACAAAATTATATAATCAATTTACAGAGGAAGAATTGAAGTCTTATTATATTCTGATGCCACCACCTATACCAGCAAAATATGATAAACCAAGAAACGAAATCAACAATCAACAAAAAGCAACACCAAAACAAGTTGCAGAATACAATACTTGGGCAAAAAAAATAAATGAGGTAGTAAGAAAATCGGAAGCTAATAATGACAAAAACCAATACCCAATAATTAAACAAAAAGATTACGATAAGTACTATAGAATCTATAGAGAACTAATGTCTAAAGAACAAAGAGAAAATGCTGAAGCTTGGCCTCATCTTCCTCCACCACCTCCACCTCCTCCAGCTCCAGAAGTTCCAAAAACAAAAAAGAATGGAGGAGAAGTTCCACCACCACCTCCACCACCAACAAAGGCAGCACAATACAAGAATGGTAAAAAGAAAACTTTAAATGAAATTATAAAAGAAACTCCTAAAGGTGTTGAGTCTGGTTTTGAAATGTTAGAAAATGGGGAGAGTCATTATTTTACTGTTTACAGAGGGGAAAAAACATATTATAATAAAGATGGCTATATCACTGATAAAGAAGGTAAGGTTCTTCCTCCGCCTCCTCCAACTCCTAAATCAGCCCATGAATTTGTGAAAAATCTAAAGAATAATGACATAACATACTATTTTGAAGACAAAAAAGTTTCTTATGAGGAAATTCTCAAAATAACCAAGGATAATCCAAAAATAAGTGTCCACTCTAATATTCAAAATAAAAAAGGATATGTAAAATTTTGGATTGAAGATTAGAGTTTAAAAATCAAATTCTACTTAAAGCCTCGTTACTCGAGGCTTTTTTCGTTTAAAAATGTAACAAAACATAACTTTTAGCGTTCTAATATACTGTCAATCAAAAAACAATCAATCATGTTAAAACAATTTTTTATCCTTTGTTCGGGAGCTGATACCGATATTTTAGAAGAATGCTCCATTGGTGAGCAAAACAAGTATGCAGGTATTGGAGCTACCGTTTTCTTCACTGCTGCAATGGCAACAATTGCTGCTAGTTATGCCCTTTATACAGTTTTTGACAATCTCATTTCATCTATTTTCTTTGGCTTAATTTGGGGTTTGCTTATTTTTAATTTAGACCGTTACATTGTTTCCACCATTAAAAAAAGAGATAATTTTATAGATGAAATTATTCAAGCGACTCCACGGATTTTCCTAGCTATAATCATTGCCGTTGTTATTTCAAAACCTTTGGAACTCAAGATTTTTGAAAAGGAAATTAATCAGGTTTTATTAGAACAAAAAAATGATCTAACCTTAACAAACCAAAACCAAATTGCACAACAATTCAATCCCAAAATAACAGAGCTTGAAAATCAAATTTCAGGACTTCAATCTGAAATAAATAATAAGGAAACCGAAGTCAATGCACTTTATAGCACTTACATTTCTGAGGCTGAAGGTACAGCTGGCACCAAACTATTGGGAAAAGGGCCTGTTTATAAAGAGAAACGAGAGAAGCATGATGCTGCCTTGGCCGAATTGCAACAGTTGAAAACCGATAACAAAGCTAAGATTGCAACTATTGAAAGCCAGATCAATTCACTTCAAAGCTCTTATGAAGCTAATGTGACTGATTCCCAACCTATCATTGACAATTTTGATGGCTTAATGGCCAGAATTACAGCATTAGGAAAATTACCATGGTTGCCCTCATTCTTTATATTTCTGCTGTTTTTAGCAATTGAAACTTCACCAATAATTGCGAAACTATTATCTCCAAAAGGTGAATTTGATTTTCGTTTACAAGATCAGGAAACAATCATTAAAACTTGGACAGCACAACAAGTTGCAGAGCGCAAACTATTGTTAAAAACGGATAACGATATTAACAATAAAGTGTACAATGAGATTGCAGATGAAGAAGACGTAATGAACTACAAACGCAAAAAAGCGCGCGAATTAATGCAATACCAAGCAGATGCTTTTTTAAAGAAGCAAAAGGGAGTGCTTTAGGAAGCAGTATTCCTAATAGATAAATCTTGTTTACATTTGGATACCCAAAAAACCAACGCACAAAATAATTAAAACAGGTTCGTTACCTTTAAGTTCAAAAAATTAAACTTTCTCTATATGAAATATTTTTCTTCTTTTTTATTGGCACTTCTTTGCTTTGGTTGTATTAGTATTAAAGCCGATGTAAATACAGAATCGTTAGAACAACGAAATACAGATTTCAATAGTGCTGAAGCAGAAATAAGACTTGTTATGGAAGCTCAAGAAATTGCATGGAACAACCATGATCTTGAAGGTTTTATGGATGGCTACTGGAAAAGTGATTCTCTTAAATTTTACGGCAGTAATGGCTTAACTAAAGGTTGGCAAAATACACTAGATAATTATAAAAAAGGCTATCCTACAAAAGCCGAAAGCGGAACACTAAATTTTGTAATCAATGATATTTCAAAAATTGAAGGCGACAATTATTGGGTTATGGGTGAATATCATCTAAAACGAGAAGTAGGAAATGCAGATGGTGTTTTTATTATTATCTTCAAAAAAATTAATGGTGAGTGGAAAATAGTTGCAGATATGTCGTGTTAAGTTCACGTGCAGACATAAAAAAATAAAGTAAATCTAAATACTACTATCTATCACCATAGAAGTATTGGAAACACTTTATTTTTTGTGAATTTTTTTAGCTTTAGCTAATTATGCAGCTACAGTTTCATTCTGGGTCTTAAAATGGTCGTATAATTCCTTACAGCCAAAGCCAACTATAGATAATCGTTTTGCTTTATTGATAGATTCGTTATGCAATCTGGCGAGTGCCATTACACCTGCTCTATCTATGCTCTCTACGTTTTCGATATTGATTAAGACATCATCTAATTTTTCAAAAATATTTGAGAAATGTGAATTGAAGGTTCTTAAATTCAATTTGTTCAACGTGCCCTTTATTTTAAAGCTGTTGTTGTAGTTTGTAATTTGTAATTCCATAATAAATAGTTTTTTATGTTCGACAATATTCAAGGGCTATTAATCAGTAAATTTGGTGCTATCAGTCTTAGGGACTACATAAAGATGCTAATTATCAGAGCAGTATAGTTATAAAATCGACAAATGGTGATATTGACTAGATAATTAGAAGTAACTGTTCTTTTTTTTCGATAAACAACACAAATTCAGAATACTAATATGTGAGTAAATACTTTACTAAAATTTAGTCTTTAGGCTATTTTTATAATTTAAAATATTTACTGGTTTGTGAACCACCACATTTGAAACAGGATATTTCTTTAAAAGCTGTTTTGGTCTTATAGGTCGCTTTTCAAAACCACCTCTACAATTTGGACAAACCTGCTGCAGTAATGTAACGCAGTCTTGGCAAAAGGTGCATTCAAAAGTACAAATCATAGCTTCAGAAGAATTGTAAGGTAATTTTTTGTTACAGTTTTCGCAAGTAGGTCTAATTTCTAACATATTAAGGAGAAGTTTTTCGCTTTTGAAATCAGACAATTATTTTTGCAACATGAACTATAGTTATAAACTAATATTATGGATAGTTTTAGCAGCCATTATCATTTATGGATTAGTTACTGGCAAGTATCTGTTTTTGGTATTTATGTTTCCCTTAGGTTTGGGTTTATTTAAAAAGAACGATAAAGAAGATTAAAGTTTCTTTACATACTCAGTAATAATTACAATCTGTTGCCCATCAACTTTGCCTTCAATATAGGTTTCGTTTTCATGATCTAATCGGATATTTCTAACAGCAGTGCCTTGCTTGGCTACCATACTAGAACCTTTTACTTTTAAATCCTTTATTAAAATTACGGAATCTCCATGCTCTAAGATAACACCGTTTACATCTCTATGAATTAATTTGTTTTCGTCATCTTCACCATCTCCCGATGCTTTTGCTAGCTCTAAGACATCCTCTTCTAAATACATCATATTCAATAAATCTTGTGTCCAATCTTCATCAATTGTATGCAACATCCTCCAAGCCATTATCTTTACAGCATCATGCTCACTCCACATGCTTTCGTTTAAACAACGCCAATGGTTAGGTTCTATTTTTTCAGAATCTTCCATTTGTAAAATGCAAATTTTACATGCATACAAATTAGTTTGAAGACTGTTTTCTTTAATATCTGGAACTGTATAGACGGATAGGTTTTCTTCGTTTCCACAAAGTTCGCATTTAGCATTGCTGCGCTTTTGTAATTCTCTTTCTAAAGACATAATATTTTGTAAGATGTAAATGTAGAATTAATTGAGCGTTTCTCTCAACTTTTTGGGTAATCCTTTTACCACCATATCATAAGAGTGGTCAATTAGCTTGGTTATTAAACTAGCTGGCAATTCACCCGAGTGAATATATACGCTGTTCCATAATTTTTTATGCATATGGTAACCAGGTTTAATACTATTGTAATCTGCTCTGAGTTCTTGAGCATATCCTGGATCGCACTTTAAGTTGATAAAACCTTCACCGCTTTCCCACTTTTTAAGCGAGGCTAATGCAAACATTTTTCCTAAAACTTTAAAAACAAGGGTGTCTTCGTCAAAGGGAAAATGCTCAGTAACCTCTTTTTTGCTGAGGCAATAATTTCTATATTCTTCTATGTTCATAGCACTTAAGATTGCCTCCTTTCTTCAAGTTTTTTATCCTCATTGTCTATTTTTAAAGCAGAATAATCTAAAGTCCACCCAATGGTTTCTACTAAGTTTTCAATGAGTTGAATAGCCTCTAAAGCTTCTTGTTTTGCCACATTGTACAATCCGCTTTCCGGAACTTTATCTAATATATGTTGTTTTGCTTTTGTTTGTAGCTCAGTTAAATCGGCTGCTTCAAACTTGTTAAACATGCCGTCTCTTTTATCATAATAATTAATGTTAGTTTCTACCGATAGCACTTCGGGCTGGGGAAAATGTGACAGCATTACAACCTTTGTTTTTAGATTAGATCGCATTTCAACTTTACCCAAATCAAATCCTACATAAGCCTTTGCATTTATAACTACAAGTGCTTTTTTTCGGCTAGAAACCAATTTTAAAAACTTTGCCTTTACATCTTCGTAATGGTAAATTTCAGCGAAGTCACCCTCAACAGTTATAAACTTACACACACGTTTAATTTTGTCTAAAAGTAAAACCGATTGTGCATTGGTCTTCTTATTGGTTTTCCATTGTTTGAAAATAGTGACCAACCCAAGTGTAACTAAAATACTTATGATTATTATAAAAAATGTTTCCAATGTATAAGTTTTAAGGAAAATTACATTTAATCTATTATTCTATACAAAACAGGTTTACTGGGAGTTGCATCGTTCTCGAATGGTGCAATTTGAAGGTTGAGCAAATAAGTTCCATCCTTAACTTTATTAGGCACATAAATTAACTCTGTAATTGTTGCATCTGTTCTTATTTTTCCATTAAAATTCCAAAAGGCTTTATGGGAATTTAACTCGCCTCCATCTTCTTCCCTATCAATACTCGGTAAATCTACCAAAAGATGATTTATCCCTTTTTTTACCAACAACTCAATGGCCTCTTTTTTAAAATACGTCCAATTGGTATGTGAATACTGTCTCGATTTTTTGTCTTTTATATTTGGCATTGTCCGTACTACCAATGCATCTCGCTTTTTGTTCCCTAAAGCAAATTGAATTTGCTTTTTAGAAATCATATTGTCTTTTATATACTTTTCTGGAGCAACGGTAATCACCTCAGCCAAAAAGAAAAACTGTTTTAAATGTTTATTTACGGGATATGATTTTTCTGTTATATGACCAACAGTTTCAGTGTGTGTGCCATGCGCATGTGGATTAAAATTAATGGTATTAAAATTTACCGAAGCACCTTTTTCTACACTTATGGTTTTATCATCCAAAATCTCTGGCGCAATAGTAGGATGGTCTAAATACCACGCATTTACATTAGATTTATCACCTTTTAAAGGAATTGAAATATCCAATGGTTTTGATAAATCTACTTTTAGTTTTTTTGAATTATATTGTATAGTTGCTATCATGTATACTAACTTATTTCTGTAATTTTTAATTTAGTTTGAATAATTCTGAAGCAATGCCATCACTCAAAAACTGTCCTTTTTTAGTGGTTAGTAGATGCCCTTCTTCAATATACAACAAATGTTGATTTATAAAAATTTCTGACTCTTTAAGCAAATAGTCTTTATATGATTGGCCAAAATCTTTTTTTACTTTATCAAAAGACACACCCCAAATAGTTCTAAGACCAGTCATTACATACTCGTTATATTGATCTGTAATGGTTAACGTTTCCATCTCAATTGGCAACTCATTTTTCTGAATAGCTTTAATGTATTTTGAATTATTCCTCACATTCCATCCACGTTGTTTTCCGTTGAATGAATGTGCTGAAGGCCCAATTCCCAAATACGATTTGCCTTGCCAATAAGCCGAGTTGTTTCTGCTAAAGTAGCCTTCTTTACCAAAATTTGATAACTCATAATGTATAAATCCTGACACTTCTAGTTTTTCTTTCAATATATGAAATTGCTCATGGGCTTGCTCGTCATTTACATCTTCAATAATTCCTTTTTTTATAAAAGACGCAAGTGCTGTTTTTGGCTCAACCGTTAAGGCATAACTCGAAATATGCGGTATTTTGAAACTCAATGCTATTTCTATATTTTTCAACCATTGCTCGTTTGAAGCGCCTTGGACACCATAAATTAAATCTACCGAAATATTATCAAAATACTTTGTTGCCTCACTCAAACATAACTTTGCTTCTTTAGCATTGTGTGCACGATTCATCAATTTTAAATCGGCTTCAAAAAAAGATTGAACACCTATAGATAATCGATTTATTGGGCTTTTTGACAAATCAATGATTCTATCTTTTGATAAATCATCTGGGTTTGCCTCTAAAGTTATTTCAGGGTTTTGTGAGACATTATAATTGCTATAAATTGAATCAATCAAAAATTGTAATTCGGCATTAGAAAGTAAACTTGGTGTACCTCCACCGAAGTAAATAGTTTCTACGGTTTGGTTTTTAAATTCGGGTTTTCTGAGTTCAATTTCCTTTGCCAAAGCAGAGATAAGTTCATCTTTTTTGTTTAAGGAGGTAGAAAAATGAAAATCGCAATAATGGCATGCCTGTTTACAGAATGGTATGTGAATGTAGATGCCGCTCATTTAATTATTTTATAGTCTAACGATTAGAGAAAAAGTGTCTATTTTTTAACACGCTTTTCATTCTTTTTCAAAAAAGCTGACCAACCAGAATAACTTTTTCCAACCTCAACTCTACCTTGATTATAAAAATGACAAACTGCTGCTGCCAAACCGTCCATAGAATCTAAGTTTTTGGGCAGTTCTTTTAGACCTAACATGCCTTGAAGCATTTTTGCAACTTGTTCTTTACTGGCATTTCCGTTTCCGGTAATTGCCATTTTTATTTTTTTTGGTGCATATTCTGTAATTGGAACTTCGCGCGATAAACCTGCTGCCATAGCAACACCTTGCGCTCTTCCTAGCTTTAACATACTTTGTACATTTTTTCCAAAGAATGGAGCTTCAATTGCTATTTCATCTGGGTGATAGGTGTCTATTAATTCTACGGTACGTTCAAAAATTAGTTTTAGTTTTAGGTAGTGGTCATCATATTTTTTAAGTTGAAGCTCATTTAATTGCATAAACTGCATTTTTTTGCTCGCTATTTTTATAAGTCCAAAGCCCATTATAGTGGTTCCTGGATCTATGCCTAAAATAATTTTTTCCTCACTCATAATATCAATCGCAATATTGGCAGCCACTTAACGAAACCGCTACTCCAAAGGTAACGTTTAAAACACTGCCATTAAAAGCTCCCAAACCTTCTAATACAGGATCGTAATCTTCTAAAGACGTAAAACCATACAAATAAGCAATGTCTGTGTAAAGGGAAACCTTTTTGTTAATGGCATAATGCAATTCAAAACCAGCATTAAAGTTTAAATAACTCTGTTTGTTCTCTGCTAAATTGCCCAAAGGTTTTACAAATGCCAATCCAGGACCAGTATATAAAACTGTTCGCATGCGCATGGGCAAAAAACCAATATATTCAGAAGGATCATAAATAAACTGGGCATTAACACGTGTGTAGTTAATTTTAAACTCAGGCGAACCATCATCGCTTTTAAATCGGTTGAAACCAAAATCGAGTTTTGCACCATATTGACGCTTAAACATATGTTGTAATCCAATATTTACTGTTGGAAAATTAACGGATTTTGCATACGTTCCTTTTACAAACCCATCGGTAGTGGGATAATTAACACCAACTGCAAAAAGTGCTTTCCATTTGCTTGTTTCCCTAAATTGTGCACTTAGATTATGTGATGCACAAAAAAAGATAAATAATAAAACGTATTGTTTTAAATGTGGCTGCATCTGTGAGTTTTTGGTTTAATTTGTGGCATGCATTTTAACGTGCCATACAAAACTAAACAATTCTTTTTTGTACTTATTAAGTTAAGCATAGTAGTTGGTGCGTTTTATTTTATTTCTGTCTCTTATACACATCTGACGCTGCCG
>CAJXVG010000001.1 GCA_913061495.1 uncultured Winogradskyella sp. | reverse complement strand
CTACACGTAAGGAGTCGTCGGCAGCGTCAGATGTGTATAAGAGACAGGAATATAATTACCATAAAATTTAAATCAAGTTCCATACATTGGAACAAAACAATATAAAATCAATAAATGACAAGCATAGACCAAAGAACACAATTACAAAATCAAATATGGAAAATAGCCAACGATGTCCGTGGCTCTGTTGATGGTTGGGATTTTAAACACTTCGTATTAGGTACACTTTTTTATCGCTTTATAAGTGAGAATTTCACAGATTACATTGAAGCTGGTGATGAAAGTATCAATTATGCGTCTTTGCCTGATGACGTTATTACACCTGAAATAAAAGAAGATGCCATTAAAACCAAAGGCTATTTTATTTACCCAAGTCAGTTATTTGTAAACATAGTTAAAAATGCAGATGATAACGATAATCTAAATACAGATTTAGCTGCAATATTTACAGCAATAGAAAGTTCTGCAAATGGTTATCCATCAGAAGAGGATATTAAAGGCTTATTTGCTGATTTTGATACTACAAGCAACCGATTAGGTAATACCGTTACAAATAAAAACAGCCGATTAGCAGACGTGTTAAAAGGTGTTGCAGGATTAAATTTGGGTAATTTTCAAGACAATAAAATTGATTTATTTGGCGATGCTTACGAGTTTCTAATTCATAAATACGCAGCCAATGCTGGTAAGTCTGGAGGTGAATTTTTTACACCTACCAACGTATCGCAATTAATTGCGCAACTGGCAATGCACAAGCAAGAAAAAATCAATAAAATATACGACCCAGCTGCAGGTTCTGGTTCATTACTTTTACAAGCTAAAAAACATTTTGATAATCATATTATAGAAGAAGGTTTCTTTGGGCAAGAAATAAACCATACTACCTATAACTTGGCACGTATGAATATGTTTTTACATAATGTAAACTACGACAAGTTTCATATTGTGTTGGGTAATACCTTAATGAATCCACAGTTAGCAGACGATAAACCGTTTGATGCCATTGTTTCTAATCCACCATATTCTATAAAATGGAAGGGTAGCGACGACCCTACGTTAATTAACGACGACCGTTTTGCATCTGCAGGAGTATTAGCACCAAAATCGAAGGCAGATTTTGCGTTTGTACTACATTCATTAAGCTATTTATCAAGTAAAGGTAGAGCTGCATTGGTATGTTTCCCTGGTATTTTTTACCGTGGTGGTGCAGAACAAAAAATAAGAAAGTACTTGGTAGATAACAACTATGTAGAAACCATTATCAATTTAGCACCAAATTTATTTTATGGGACTACCATAGCGGTAACATTGTTAGTGCTTTCTAAAAGTAAAACCGACACCAAAACCCAGTTTATTGATGCAAGTGGTGAAGATTTCTTTAAAAAAGAAACCAATAACAATGTGTTGTATGACGACCACATTGAAAAGGTAATGCAATTATTTGATAGCAAAGAAGATGTAAAACACGTAGCAAAATCAGTGGATAATAACATAATTGCCAAAAACGATTACAACCTTTCTGTGAGTTCTTATGTAGAAGCTAAAGACACACGCGAAAAAATAGATATTATTGAGTTAAATAAAGAAGTTGCTACTACTGTTAAAAAAATAGACCAACTACGTGCTGATATTGATAACATTGTAAAGGAGATTGAAGCATGAGCAAGTTAGATGAATTATTGATGGGTGTTGAAATTGGATGGAAAACTTTGGGAGATTACACAGATTATGAACAACCTACGAACTACAGAGTTAAATCAAAAGAGTATCACGATGATTTTGACACACCTGTTTTAACTGCTGGTAAAACATTCATTTTAGGTTATACAGATGAAACTGATGGTATTTATAAAGGGTCAGAAAAATCAGTAATTATATTTGATGACTTTACTACCGCAAACAAATGGGTTGATTTTGATTTTAAAGTAAAATCTTCTGCAATGAAGTTGATTACATCTAAAAATGAATCTAAATTATTGTTAAGGTACATATATCATTGGATGAATACATTACCAAGTGGTTTGGTTGATGGTGACCATAAACGACAATGGATTAGTAATTATGCAAATAAAAAAATCCCAATCCCATGTCCAGATAACCCAGAGAAATCTCTCAAAATCCAAAAAGAAATTGTTCGTATTTTAGATACCTTTACGGAACTTACTACAGAACTTACTACAGAACTTACTACAGAACTTACAGCACGTAAAAAACAATACGAGTATTATCGTGAGCAATTACTAACTTTTGAAGAGAGTGAAGTTGATTTAATACCACTTGTTAAGTTAGCAGAGATTGGTACAGGTAGTCATGATACTAAAGATGCGATTGATGATGGTGATTATATTTTTTATGCAAGAGGAAAAAAACCATTGAGACTCAATTCGTATGATTTTGATGAAACAGCAATTATAACGGCAGGTGATGGTGTAGGTGTAGGTAAGGTTTTTCACTGGGTTACTGGTAAGTATGCTTTACATCAAAGAGCTTATAGGGTTGTTCCTAATAAAGAAGAGATTAATCCTAGATATTTATACCACTTCATTGTTGCTAAATTCTATGATTATGTAATGAAAACATCAGTACACTCATCTGTCACCTCATTAAGAAAACCTATGTTTCAGAAGTTTAAAATATCTGTTCCATCACCAGAAGAACAACAACGCATCGTAAACATCCTTGATAAATTTGATGTATTAACTACGTCAATAAGCGAAAGTTTACCAAAAGAAATAGAGTTGCGTACAAAACAATACGAGTATTATAGAAACAAGCTATTAACATTTCCTAAAGCCACTGTAGAAGCATAATATGAGTAAGACTTTAAATAAAATTGCAGAAGAGTTAAGAGATGCCAATAAAAAAGTACAGTTAATCTACGCTTTTAATGGTACAGGTAAAACACGTTTATCACGTAAGTTTAGGTTACTAGTAAACCCAAAAGTTTCTAGCGAAGAACAGGAAGAGGAGCAAGAATCAGGTATTAAAGTAATGTATTACAATGCTTTTACAGAAGATTTGTTTTATTGGGATAATGATTTAGATGCTGATACCAATCGTAAGTTGTTAATTAGACCCAACAATTTTACAGATTTAGCGTTAGGTTTTTTAAAAGACCAAGGTTTAGATGATAATATCGTAAAAAACTTTCAACACTTTACAACAGATTCTATAACACCGCTATTCAATGAAGAATATACAACACAAGACAAAGATGGTAAAAATATTGTTGTAAAAGCATATTCTGAAGTAACATTTTCTGTTACAAGTGGTGACGACCGAAGTGAGAATAATATTAAAATATCAAAAGGAGAAGAAAGTAATTTTATATGGTGTGTATATTATAGTTTAATACAACAGATTGTTGAGCTTTTAAATATTCCAGAACCCGAAGATAGGGCAGACAATAAATTTGATGATTTAGAATACATTTTCATTGACGACCCAATAAGTTCTTTAGATGAAAATCACTTAATAGAGCTTGCTGTTAATTTAGCTGAATTGATTAGAAAATCAAATGGTATCAAATTTATAATTTCTACACACAATCCACTTTTTTATAATGTGCTTTATAATGAGCTTGGTTTAGCTAGAAAAAAGGGTGCTTTTATGTTGAGCAAAAATGAAGATGGTACGTTTAATTTAGACCCTAAACATGGTGATTCTAACAAAAGCTTTTCATATCATCTGTATTTAAGAGACGTAATAAAAAATGCAATAGACAATAATGAAGTTTCAAAATTTCATTTTGTGTTGTTGCGTAATTTGTATGAAAAAACAGCTAACTTTCTAGGTTATAGTAAATGGTCTGAATTATTACCAAATGATAATAGAGAAGGATATATAAGTCGTATTATGAATTTTTATAGCCATAGTACGTTATCAAGTGAAGAAGTGAGAGAGCCAACACCACCTGAAAAAGAAATGGTTAATTATTTATTTAAATATTTGTTAGATAATTCCAAATTTTTACAAGAAGAAATAGCAATAGAAGAAGCTTAAAAAATAGTAGTAATCAAATGAGTCAATACAAAACCATAGCAGAATCAAACAATTTCATTGTTTTAGATAACTACAAAAAGTTTTCAGAAGTAAATGAAACACCTTCTGGGTATCAAACAGAAGCAGATTTAGAAAAAGAATTAGTAAAAGATTTAATAAATCAAGGCTATGAGTATGTAAAACACCTAACCACACCAACAGCTATGTTGGCTAATGTACGTGTACAATTGCAAAATCTAAATGATATGCAATTTACAGACAAAGAATGGGCACGTTTTGTAGAAGAATATTTAGACAAACCAAGTGATAACCTAGTTGATAAAACACGTAAACTACACGATAACTATATTTACGATTTTGTGTTTGATGATGGGCATATTCAAAACATCTATTTAGTAGATAAGAAAAAAATTTCACGTAATAAGGTTCAAGTTATTTCACAGTTCGAGCAGAAAGGCACACATGCCAACCGATACGATGTTACAATTTTAGTAAACGGTTTACCTCTGGTACAAGTAGAACTAAAAAAGCGAGGTGTTGCTATTCGTGAAGCGTTTAATCAAGTACATCGTTATACAAAAGAAAGTTTTAATACAGAAAACTCTTTGTTCAAGTACCTGCAAATTTTTGTAATTTCTAATGGTACAGATAGTCGTTATTTTGCCAATACTGTAAAGCGTAATAAAAATAGCTTCGATTTTACCATGAATTGGGCAGATGTAAAAAACAAGTCAATCAAAGATTTAAAAGATTTTACAGTAACATTTTTTCAAAAACAAACACTTTTAAACGTGTTATTAACGTATTCTGTTTTTGATAGTAATGATACGTTATTAGTAATGCGTCCGTATCAAATTGCAGCAACAGAACGAATTATATGGAAAATTACAAGTTCATATAATGCTAAAAAATGGGCAACCACAGAAGGTGGTGGTTATATATGGCATACTACAGGTTCTGGTAAAACATTAACAAGTTTTAAAGCAGCACGTTTAGCAGCGACAAAATTAGAGTTTATAGACAAAGTGTTTTTTGTAGTAGACCGTAAAGATTTGGATTTTCAAACCATGAAAGAATACCAACGCTTTTCACCAGATAGCGTAAACGGTTCTATAAATACAGCAGCATTAAAAAGAAATTTAGAAAAAGCCGACAATAAAATTGTAGTTACCACCATTCAAAAGTTAAATAACTTAATGAAGGGTGAAAATGATTTAGCGATTTATAAAAAGCAAGTGGTCTTTATTTTTGATGAAGCACATCGCTCACAATTTGGGGAGGCTCAAAAAAACCTAAAAAAGAAGTTTAAAAAATACTATCAGTTTGGTTTTACAGGAACACCTATTTTTCCTGAAAATGCTTTAGGTTCAGAAACTACTCAAAGCGTATTTGGTACCGAATTACATTCTTATGTAATAACAGATGCTATTAGAGATGAAAAAGTATTAAAATTTAAAGTAGATTATAATGATGTTCGTCCAAAATTTAAAGGGATTGAGTCGGAACAAGATTTAAAAAAACTATCGGCAGCAGAAAATAAAAAAGCCCTATTACATCCTGTTCGTATCAAAGAAATTTCAGAATATATTTTAAACCATTACAGGCAAAAAACACACCGTACAAAAGGTAGTAATAGCGGCTTTAACGCCATGTTTGCAGTAAGTAGTGTAGATGCAGCAAAATGTTATTATGAAGAATTAAACAAGCTTCAAAAAGACAGCGATAAACCTTTAAGGGTAGCAACTATTTTTTCTTTTGCAGCAAATGAAGCACAAGGAGCAATTGGAGAAATTCAAGACGAAACCTTTGAGCCTACAGCTATGAATGTAAGTGCTAAAGAGTTTTTAACTAAAGCTATTGATGATTATAATGCGGCATTTAAAATGAATTATAGTATCGATAGTAAAGGCTTTCAAGACTATTACAGGGATCTTGCCAAACGTGTAAAAAACAAAGAAGTAGATTTATTAATTGTAGTAGGGATGTTCTTAACAGGTTTTGATGCACCTACTTTAAATACCTTATTTGTAGACAAAAATTTACGCTATCATGGTTTAATGCAAGCCTTTTCACGTACCAACCGTATTTATGATGCTACAAAAACCTTTGGTAATATTGTTACGTTTAGAGATTTAGAACAAGCCACTATTGACGCCATTACATTATTTGGTGATAGCAGTACTAAAAATGTAGTATTAGAAAAAAGCTATAAAGAATATTTAGAAGGCTTCACTGATATTGCAACAGGTAACGCACGAAGAGGTTATGTTGAAGTGGTAGCAGAATTAAAAGAAAAATTCCCAAATCCAGATGAGATAGAAACAGAAAAGGATAAAAAAGAATTTTCTAAACTTTTTGGCGAATATTTACGAGTAGAAAATATATTACAAAACTATGACGAGTTCAATCATTTAAAAGAATTGCAAAAACTAGATGTAACAGATACAGAAGCTATAGAAGTATTTAAAGAAGAAAACTTCTTAACGGACGATGATATTGTAAGTATGCAAGCTATTGAAGTACCTGCAGAAAGAATAATACAAGATTATCGCTCAACATATAATGATATACGTGATTGGTTAAGAAGAGAGAAACAAGGTAATGAAGCAGAAGAATCGGATATTGATTGGGATGATGTGGTTTTTGAAGTCGATTTATTAAAATCTCAAGAAATAAACTTAGACTACATTTTAGAATTAATTTTTGATAGTAACAAGAAAACCAAGAATAAAGCAGATTTAGTAGAAGAAATAAGACGTGTAATTCGTGCAAGTGTTGGTAATAGAGCAAAAGAGAGTTTAGTTGTAGATTTTATCAACGAAACAGATTTAGATAATATAAAAGAAAAAGCCAATATTATAGATGCTTTCTTTGGATATGCACAAGCCAAACAGAAAAAAGAAGCCTCAGAATTAATTACCGAAGAAAGTTTGAATGAAGAAGAAGCAAAGCGTTACATCATAGCATCATTAAAACGTGAATATGCTAGTGAGAACGGTACAGAACTTAATTCAATTTTACCTAAAATGAGTCCTTTAAACCCTCAGTACTTAACCAAAAAACAAAGTGTTTTTCAGAAAATTTCCTCTTTTGTAGAGAAGTTTAAGGGTGTTGGTGGGCGTTTATAATAGAAATAAATTTTATGCACTTATATAATTTAAAATCGAAAGAGTCTATTACTATCTTAAAGGAGAAACCTTTTAAGTTAGAAAAGGAAATACAATCACTTTTTGAAAACAATTTAGATGCTTTGATGAATTTACAATTAGTAAAATCAGAGTTTTCTATTAAAAACAAACGTATAGATACTTTAGCTTACGATACACAATCAAATGCATTCATTATTATCGAATATAAGAGAAGTAAAAATATAAGTGTAGTAGATCAAGGCTTTACATATTTAAGTTTAATGCTTGAAAATAAAGCAGATTTTATAGTTGAATATAACGAAACATTAAAGCAAAATTTAAAACGTACTGATGTTGATTGGAGTCAAACAAGAGTAGTATTTGTATCTACAAGTTTTACCGAAAATCAAAGAGCAGCAACAAATTTTAAAGATATAGCTATTGAGTTGTGGGAAGTTAAGCGCTATGAAAACAATTTAATTAGTGTAAACCAAATAAAGAAAAGTAAATCGGCAGAAAGCATCAAGCCAATTACATCAAGTAATACACAATTAGAAGCAGTTACAAAAGAGATAAAAGTATATACAGAAGAATTTCATTTAGACAATTATCCAGATAAAGTAAAAGAACTTTACGAAACCTATAAAGATGCTATTTTAGCTTTAGCAGATGATGTTGAGTTAGAGCCTAAAAAACTTTATATAGCTTTTAAAAAGGATAAAAATATAGCTGATATTGTTACACTTAAAAAAGGAATTAAACTATTTATCAATCTACAAAAAGGTAAGCTTGAAGACCCTAAAAATCTAATGCGTGATGTATCAAATACAGGACATTGGGGCAATGGAGATTATGAATTAGTAATAACTAATAATGATAATTTAGAGTATATTTTATACTTAATTAAACAAGCTATATAATTGTAATTAAATAATTTATACATTTGCAACCCATTTTTTTATATGTCATTTAAAAAACTAAATATTAATAGAGCATTAATAAATCAAACTATTGAGGCTTTTGTTGGCACTTCTACTAATGTTACTATTATAGAAAAGCCAGGGAATCTTTTTGTGTATAAATTTTTACAAACTGGTAAAGCAGAGGCTACATTAAATGTTTATTATATTAAAGGTGGTGCAACAACTTTAATGTATAAAACGGGTAAGAATCAAGAGTGGTCTTTAGAAATAGCTCAAAATATATTAGAAAACTGTGCTATTAAAGAGTTTAATGCTAATAGTTTCTATTTAAAAGCTATTAGACCAGAAGATTTTGATGTTGTTTTAGAGTTTTTAGTTGAAGAATGTAGTGCTGTTGTTCTAACAGATGAGCAAGTGCCTAAAGGTCGTCAGGTAAAGTTAGAAGGTGTTCAAGGAGATAATTTAATTCTGAACCACTTTAAAAACAATGCATTTCAAGCGCAAGGTAAACCTAGAATGTTATTTCACGATACAATAATGATTTTATCAGATTTGCTACCGTTTAAAGATATAATTGATAAACAATTAGAATACTATGAAACTAATTTAACGTCTACAGATATTATAGGTGAATTAGAAAATAGACTTCCTGTATCAGGCAGTAAATTGAATGACAAGATTAAAAGTGTTATAAGTCCTTCTTTAGCATTGAAGAAAACAGATATAGAATTGACAGATTATTCTGCTTTTACTTTTCCTATGTTAAGAGGCTTAGAAGGTGTAATGAAACAAGTTTTTGCCGACAAAGGTATTAATATAACGAAAGAGGGTTTTGGCGCACATTTTGTTAATAAAGGAATAAGTGTTACATTTAATAATTCAACAAGAGCTATAATTAAGTGTTCAAAACACGAAAGAGCATTATGTAATATGTATAGTTACTATATTAATCAAAGGCATACTATTTTCCATATGGATAGTACAGTTTCTACAAGTAAGATATTAGATAGAGCAGAAGCAGAACATATAATAAATACAGGAATTAACGTTATTGAAGATGGTTACATCATTATAAATAGTTAATCATATAATGAAAAAACAAGCAACATATAGACTACGTAAATTATCTAAAAGTAATTTTCAATACATTGTATTAACACTTAATTCAATTCGTATCGATAATTATTTAGATGAAATAGAATCATCTTTAGCTATAAAAAAAATAAAAGGTTCTATTGTGTTTGATTTACTAATAATGAATGGTATGAATGATAGATATTATTCTGCTGATTTTGATGGTGTTAAATTTAATCTATCATCATTTAAATCAATTAAATCTAAAGATGAAACAGTTTTTAAAGAATCAAATACTTTCTTTTCAAAAAACATTGATTTAATTGAACAAAGTAGTTTGCCAAAAACAAAGAAATTCTTAATTAAGAGGGAATTGGCAACATTAAGTGCATAGTTATTTACGAATCCCCACACCCCAAAACCCAGTTTTTTCGTACCTCAAAATCCTCTGTCTTTTGTGTTGTTCCGCGCGCCACCGCATAGTTGGTTTTATGTCACAATAGTTGTAGCCAACGCTATAATAGCACATTGCTTGTTTTATTTAAACGAATCTATTTTAATAAATTGGTACAATAAAAAAGCAAAGAGCTATTGCCAACGCTTAAAACAACTATTCCGCCACAAAACCAACCCAAAGCTAAGTTACATAATGCGTAGTTATAGGAGCAAAAATCCTTTCAATGGATGCCTACGGCGTTTTATTATATTTTCGTACCTATAACTGTCATTATGTAAAATATCTGCTCATCCAACGCTCACTTCCGAACATATAACCACATTTTGAACAAACATTAAACAAACGCACAATTAAAGGATTAAGATAATTGAAAATAATATTCGTTATCTCATTCAACTGCACAAAACCATCATTAAGTCCAAGTATTCCTTAACTCAAGTCTTTGTTTGTTTCATTTTACTAACAAATATTAAAGACCACTTTTTCCCACCACCCAAGAAATAGGATATAAAAAAAATAGGTTTAAGAAAATTAGTACTAAGCCATAGCATATTGCTTTTTCTCGTGCCTCAAAAAAACAAAAAGCTATCGTCTAAAAGTCCTGTATAAGTATTAATTTAAATGCTGTTTTATCAAACAACTATTTAACCCAATACCCATACAAACGCTTAATCCAACGCTCAAAAAAAACATTAAAACCTATTTTTTCAAGTATTAATATTTATGCTAAACCTATAATAATTAACGATATACTAGTAGGAATTTTATAAAGTGTTATATTTATTCTTGGAATAATAATTTAATCTAAATGGATATAGAAATACAAAAAGCAATTGAAAATATTAGAATTGTAGATGCAAATCGTAATTATTGGTTTATTCGTACTTATGGTGGTGCTACTTTTAAGGATTATATAGCTAGAAATTATGTAGGTATTGGCTTCAATCAGATTCCTTATACTTACTTGCAAAATTATAAAAAAGATAGTGCTGAATCCTTTGAAAAAATAAAGGCTTATGTGGAAAATACAACGGATTATAAGGACGGTGCAGCAACAGGCTGGACTAATCAGCTTATAAATTTTCAACATGATATGAAAAAAGGGGATTTAGTTGTAATTCCTAATAAAAATTCAAGCTATTTTCATATTGGTATAATTGAAAGTGATGTTTATGTTGTTAATGAGAATAATACATTCGTCCACGATGATAAATACGAAAAATATCCTGAAAAAAGAAGAAAGGTTAGATGGGAGAAAAGTATATCTCTAGATGAAGTGCGGAGTGATTTAAAGGGTATGACTTCTACAAGGCAAGCTATTACTAATATTAATAGGTATTCTGAAGGTATAGAAGGTCATATCTCTAGTATTTTTATTAAAGAGGATAAAATTCATTTAGTAATAAAAGTTAATCAAGATGAAGATATTAATGCTTTTGATTTAAGTACATTTTTGTCTAGCGTAACATATTTTTATAAGGAATTTACTTTAGAAGAGGAATCTATAAACTCGGAAGATTTAACCATTAAAATCAAGCTTCAGTCGAGGGGTAAAACCGTTCTTAAAGGAGCAATGTATTCAGGTATTCTGGGTATTGCTGGTCTTGTTTTATTATCAAATAATAGTGAGTTTAAGGGGAATTTAGGTTCAAATAATTTTTCATTTAAAACTGATGGACTATTGCATAGTGTAAGTGATTTTCTCGATAAACAACAAGAGAGACAAATCCGTTATGAAGCATTTCAAGATAGCATTAAAAACTTAAAGGCAAATATAAAAGAAAGTGATAAAGAAGATGTTTTAGATAATGAGTCCCCTGATAAGGTTATAGAAAAAGGGGAAGCAAACAATAGCACAGATGATGGTGCCTAGAATAAGTATTAATACTAGTTTTGAGTCATTTATTTGTTTGTCAAAGCGAAAAATTTTGTAGCTAATTACATATAATGGTGTATAAAATACCATTAGTTCTACAAGAAAAACACATAAACAGAAGAGAATTAGCATATTTTCCATATTGCAAATATATTAATATCTAAAGTTTTTAAACTTTAAAATTTTATTAATATTATATATTTCCATTAAGGTTAGCGTTTTACCTTTTAATCTACTCTTATATATTGTTTTTAAGCGTCGTGTCTTGTAATATATTTTATAAATTATGAAAAAAATAATTGAAGATTTATTTGATTTTTTCTTTCCTAAAGATATAGAAGAAAACGGTAATGAAATTGAAAATCCTGAAGGTGACGATTCATATACAACAAAGGTTTTTACAATAGTTATGCTGATAATTGTAGTAATATTCGCATTTATAGGATTAAAATAAAAAAAGGTAGCAAATATATGTGGCTTCCTCTGCCAGCCGCACAAGGCTATAAAGTTCAAGCCCTAAAGGGTTTTGAATAAAACTTTTTTCAAGCAATTTTATTTCTCATTTAAACATTATAACTCAAAAAACTTTTATCCAAAAAACTTGACAGCCTTACCCACGCCACAACAACTGTAGCTATCTTTTTTTCTTTTCAAAAAAAATAATGTAGCGAAGCGTAGCGAGCAATTTTAAATTGGATAGCTATGTCAACTTTTGAACTGAAAACACACCGTACAGGAAAAACTTACTCAAACCCTCATTTTTTCATCCTAAACAAAGGGTTAAACAGCGGAAAACCGCTCTCAAATCCTTGTCCTAATTGTTTTGTAGTGCAAACTTCAACCGAAAAAGAAAAAAACACGCTGTTTCATTTATCTATGATGCTACAAATAGGCGGTTTTTACGCTTACTATTTAAAAGGAAGTGTTATTCCGTTTATCTCAATAGATGATTGCAGAAACATGCTTAAAAAAGGTGTTAAATTAAATAAAAATAGTGGTTTTGAGTTTCAAAAGAGCATTAAAGTTGTAGCTAGTATTGACAAAAAACAACAAGAACTTAAAGAAACAATAAGTAAGCTCGAAAATTTAAAATTATCATTTGCAAACTCTTTAATTCAGCGAGGTTTTAAGTAGTCGATAGTAATTTAGTGTAGATAGTAGTAATCTATTGTATATCGGTATTTTAACTCATTATATTTTACTATATGACCGTATATTAGTTAGAGTTTTAAAGTCTATATCATGTCCGTACCAAATCCGAATGTATGTTAATTTTAAATAGTTTATAAGTATGGGGAAGATAGCCCAAGGTATTTTAGGAGGTTTCTCTGGTAAAGTAGGAACCGTAGTAGGTGGAAGATGGAAAAACATTGATTACATCAGAGCAAAACCAGTAAGTGTTGCTAATCCACGAACAGAAGGACAGGTAAATCAACGTAATAAGTTTTCAGCTACGTTGGAATACCTTCAGCCAAATTTAGGTTTTATCCGAAAAGGATATAAATCTTATGCTGTAGGTAAAACAGAATTCAATGCAGCGATGTCTTATGTGTTGAATAATGCAATTTCGGGTACTGCACCCAACTTTACGGTTGATTATTCTTTAGCTCTATTAAGTAGAGGTAATTTAGCAGGTGTGGTTAATGGTACAACGGATTTAACCGTAGCAGGACAAGTTTCTTTTGGTTGGGATGATAACTCAACAGGTGGGAGTGCTAATACAACGGATAAGGCGATGTTGTTAGTTTACAATCCAACTAAAAAAGAATCAATTTCAATACTTGATGGTGCAAATAGAACGGTAGGAACAGAAGTTGTAACCATTCCAGATGCTTATGCAGGTGATACAGTAGAGCTTTTCATGGCGTTTATTACTGATGATGGAAGTCAAGTTTCTAACAGTGTATATTTAGGCTCTGGTACGGCTTCATAGATTTGTTTTTTAAATATACATTGTTTAAAACCGTTACATAAATTGTAGCGGTTTTTTTTATTAGCACACAAATCAGCACACTAAATTAAAAAACCCTTGAAAACATTGAGTTTTCAAGGGTTTAAAGGTGGTGCCTCCAGGAATCGAACCAGGGACACAAGGATTTTCAGTCAATTAGTCCTAGATTCCCGTTTGTTAATGAGTTGAATCGCAGTATTTTATATTTTAGGTATAGTTAAATTTCAGTGTTATTTATTTTCTGTATGTCTTTTTATATTACCCTCCTTTTGTCGCTTGGCCCTTAACATGTTCGGCTCAATACCGAATATCCAGTTGGCGTTTATATTGTAAGTTTCGCAAATTGAGTTTATCTGTGTACTTGTAAACCTGTTGTTCCCTATCTCTACCTCACGGCAATATTGCCTGCGAATTCCGGTGGCATCAAAAAATTCTTTTTTGAACCTTATGGCGCCTGAGTTTTTTAAGTATTCTATGAACTCTAGGATCCGTGCTTCAGGTTTTGCTATTTTGGGCTTATCGATAGTCATTAATTATATTCTGCCAAATTCAAAGTCTAAATCCAAATCCATTTGTTGTTGATTCTTTATCTCAACAAAACGATTTAATTTTCTTCCTTTTCGATTGGATGAAACCACTATAATTTCATAAAAACCTTTTGGTACTTTTATATTGAATCTTCCAACTCCATCTACTGATGTTTTGTATGATTTATCCTTGATTTGAATCAAAATATCATCGGTCAACTTTTTATACAGATTTAATGAATCAACATTTCGTTTTCGTTTAGCTAAAGTTTTTCTGTTGGGTTTGGAATATTTAGAGGCATAAGATGATGCACCTACCAAAACTTCAAAATATCTTAATTTTGAAAAATTTTTATTTAAAGTATCTGAATACTGGGCTGGCCTAAAATAAACCTTACTTGATACATCTGCCTTAGTGCCCAAATTTTCATTAAAGAAATATGTGACAATTCCATCCACCTCTATATTCTCATTCTGGGAATTTGAGTTTAATGAATAGATGATCAAAATAAATATGGCAATTTTCTTCATGTCTTTTTTATTAAAATAAATGACTAGATGCTTGAACCTTAAATATCGATAATATAGATTCTTTTTTTATATCTTGTTCTGGAAACTCACCGAGCTTGCCATTTGAAGGTTTGCTTATGAGTTTAAAACTTTTTGGATCGTCAGATTTTGTGATAACCTTTATCATTCTGAAACCATTTCTTGTGACGATTGCGTAAATCTCGCCCAAAGGGAGAAATTCCTGCCAATCATTTATTTTTATTAATCCAATGGCATCACCGTGTCTAATCACTTTTGCCATGGATTGACCAGAAGCTCTAACTACATAATCACAGCCTTTGAAAAATGGATGTGAAATATAACTATCTGGTTTAACGTCTTGATTGTTTTCTACTTCTAAAAAGCTGGCAGTAAAATCAAGATCGTAATAGGGTACGCCTTTGTTATAATTATCGCTTTGTTCCTGAACTAGATTCACTATTGGACTTTCTTCATCAGAAAAAATATCAAAATAGGCGGGATCACCTTTTATTTCATCCAGTAAATTTGATTCTTCTTCAATAGTTAGGATTTTATCCCTTAATAATTGTTTGTTTTTGTGGATTTTTTTCCGAATTGTGTTTAAGGCCTCCTGAATTTCCAACAACACTTCTGGATTTTTTTCCGTATTCATGCCAGAAAGAAATTTTAACAATTCTTTAATTTCAAAATCGCTGAGACTCTTTCTACCAACCGCTTTTCTAAACGCGTCACCACTTTTATTAATAAGACCGCCTATCTCATCATTGTTCAGTTTTAGCCCTTTTTTTATACTCTTTATGTCTTCGTAGATATCCCTCATAAATAAAAATGGAAAAAATTCCAAATAAAATTTGTTTAATACGGACAAATGTCCTTATATTTGTACTGTTGTTACAACAAAGTAATATAAAAACCAATTACAAAGCAAGGATTGAAATAAGAATTAAGGCAAATTACCCATGGAACTAACAAAGACAGAATCTGAAATTGCAAAATTGGTTTCACTTGGCTTTTCTGAAAAACAAGTTGCCGATAAGCTCTGTGTTAGCCCTAAGACCGTTGCCAATCACAAGTACAACATTTTCAGAAAGAACAACCTTAACAATGTTGCCGATCTAGTTAGGGAGTACATACTCTCACAGAAAAATCCAAAAAAATACTTTGCAGCACTTATGTGTCTTGCTGTTCAATTATTTGCGGTTTTTTCTATGACAACTCAAAACGTCAGGCGACTACCAAGAAATACCAAGACCGCGAATCATTTCAAGGTTTATAAAACAGAATCATATTAAAAAATTAATTCAACTATAAAAATGGCATCATTTACAAAAGAAGATTACGGGAAACTGATAAGCGAAGAATTGTCAGCTTATTTAAGAAAACATGCTACAAAACATGATCGTGCTAAAGTATCTGAAATTACTGGTGTTGGTCCATCAACTGTAAGAAACGTTGTTTACAGAACCCATACTATGACTGAGTCTAGCTCTAAGGCTATAGAACAGTTGATATTAATAGCAATTAACAATTGTAAATCTGAAATAGAGAAAGCCAGTGTTGCAAAAAACGCTCTTTCATTATTAGTAGCATCATGAGCCCAACCCAAAAAACAATAAAGCGCCTAGAGCGCATTGAGTTGAACGCAAGCCTTTTGATGAAGGAAGCTTCGACACTAAGAGAGGAGCTGTCTGGTGGTTCGGACAGCTCTAATTTAAGAACGCTTTCTAAGAGCCAAAAGGAAAAACTTTTGTCAAAGAGAAGGAAAACACAGCTAGGATGAAAAACGATTTTGCATACAAAGCAGCTTTCATATGCATAATGGCAATTGCTCTGATGGTAATGTATTACAGCACTATGTCTGATGGTACCATATTCATATCCGGTATCCTTTTATTGGCGGTTGGGCTATTGATAAGGTTTTTAGGCGGTCGTATCAAGAAGTTGGCGATGGAATTCATCGAGGATATAAAAGCAAAATAAAAAAAGCCATTCGTGGGGAATGGCTCTAAATCTATAAATACTGAATGCAATGAATGACAATCAGAATCTTAATGCAAATGTACTCAAAAAAATCGAAGTGGGTAACCCACTAGTCAATTTGGGTCTATGGAAACTTTATGATGAACACCAAGCCTGTAGGACGGACGAGCAGTTGGCGGCATTTTACCACAGGCTTTTGACCTGTTCTGAGGGAAGCACTTTGACAATGAGCTTTGCTTACCAGATGATTGCCTTTTCACAAGGCATGGACAAAAGTCCACTTTTCGAGATTATGGACCAACTAATAGAAGAGCACAATGAAGATTGATCTGGAACTTGAAATTAAAAACGGACGAGTGGTACTTGAGAACAAAACCTATGAGGAACTGAATAAAGATGAAAAGGAGCTAATGGATCTCATGCTAAAGAACGAAAAATCGAAATCTATAAATCTATAATACTATGAAAACAATTAAAATCAGAGCGCTACAGCTCACAAACTTCAAGGGCATACGCTCACTGAAGTTAAATGAAATCTCAGATGAGACTTTCATTTACGGACACAACGGTGTAGGTAAGACCACCATATTTGATGCTTTTACTTGGCTTATGTTCGGTAAGGACAGTAGTGACAGAAAAGCATTTGAGGTTCAAACTTTAGATGCTCACAATAATATAATTCCAAAAATTGAAGCTGTGGTTTCTGCAATTTTGGATGTAGATGGAGAGCGTGTGGAACTTACCAGAATCATGCGCCAAAAGTGGGTTAAGAGAAAAGGCAGTTTAGAAGCTGAATATACTGGTAATGAAACCGTGTACGAATGGAATGGTGTACCAATGAATGCATCTGAGTTCACTTCAAAGATAAATACCATCATAGATGAAAAGGTGTTCAAGATGATCACTAATCCTGCAGCTTTCAATTCACTGAAATGGCAGGACCAACGAAGTGTACTTATAGATATGTCTGGTAACATCACGGATACGGATGTGGCCAAGGGCAATGATGAATTTGAAAATCTTTTAAAACAGCTTATTGGCAAGTCTTTTGACGAGCGAAAAAAAGAAGTGAAGGCCAATATTCTAAAATCAAAGAAAGAGCTTCAGGCCATTCCTACCAGAATAGATGAAGTGGAACGGAGTAAGCCAGAGGTTGAGAATTTTGAACACCTTAAAACCCAACTGGAGATAAAGGCTAAAGAAATATCAGAGGTTAACGATCAGGTTTCAGATAAGCTAAAGGCACAACAGGCTGATATCGATAAGCAATCGGAAATCCAAAAAGAAATCCATGGCATTGAAACCGAAATCAGCAACAAGAAGCACGAGCTACAACAACTGGCATCTGAAGATTACAATAAAGCTCTGGAAAAGCCAAGGAAAATACAGCGTAAAATAAATGCTATAGATGCAGATATAAGAGCTAACGATTCTGCTATTTCCAATAATAATTCTAGGATTGGTAATTACAAAAACCAGATAGCGGATTTTGACAAGCGCATTGCCAATCTGAGAAAAGAGTGGGAGGACGAGAATGCCAAGCAGTTTAAGATGGATGATGAAGATTGTGCATGTCCTACGTGTAAGCGAAAATTTGATGCATCAGATATAGAGGATAAGCGTAAGGATCTGCAGGAGCATTTTACCAGCAATAAAAATGCTAAGCTTAAAACCTTGACAGAAAACGGACAATCACTTTCTGGTCAAAAAATGACCTTACAAAACAATGTTTCAGAACTTGAGGCATCAGTTAAAGATGATGAGCTTGAAAACAAAAAGCTTTGGGAAACGCGTTCTGACTTATCCGAGCAACTAAAAGAAGCTTCTATTGATAAAAATCAATCAGAGTTCTATACTGAAAAGATTGTTTTAAATAAACCGTTTTTTGAATCAAAACAAAACGAGATTAAGTCCAAGCAAAAGGCGCTTAACAACAGACCAAAGGTCGATATATCAGAACTCAAGGCAAAGTTAGACACGTTGAATACTGAGCGTGATTCTATAAAAAACCGACTTCAAAAGGAACAGCAAATTGAAGCTTCAAACACTCGTATCGATGAACTTTCTAAAGAAGAAAGCAATTTAGCACAAGCGATTGCGGACCTGGAGCGTGAGATGTTCACAATGGAAGAGTTCGAGAAAGAGAAATCAACACGTATAGAGCAATCGGTAAACAGCCGTTTCAGCCTGGTCAACTTTAAATTATTTGAAACTCAGATCAACGGAGCTGAAGTTCCTACGTGCAAGGCACTGATAAACGGAGTCCCGTTTTCGGATGCCAACACGGCCAGTAAGATAAATGCAGGACTTGATATCATCAATACACTATGTATGCACTACAAGGCGAGTGCACCGGTATTTATTGATAACCGAGAGAGCGTGGTAGAATTGATACCTACAGAATCTCAGGTCATTAATCTCATTGTTTCCAAGCCAGACAAAACACTAAGGGTTTCGGAAGTGCCGATGACGTATTCAGAATGGGAGTTTGCTAAGAAATTGGAAACTGAAACTGTTTAGGTATGATAAGCAAACGAGAAGTAGAAAGAAGGTATAAAAAAATGTTACAAATACCTGATTTGAAAGGTGAAGTTGAAGAAAATAGGATAAACACTTATGTATGTAAATCATGCAAACATCTTACTAAAACTATTGATGTAAATAAAGGTGTTACTCCTTTCCTTAACGACTGTGTAAAATGTGGCGAGAAAGCGACAAGCACATTTTATACAAATATTGAGCCTAGATTAAAACCTATACAGGAATGGTATAGACCAACACTTGAAGAGTGTTATAAATATCGAAAAAACGAGCCTCTACTAGAACATATATTTCAAGGAGGATTATTAAATAGAAATCTATAAATCAATAATTATGAATAAAACAATTTTTATTAAAGAAGGACCTGACAAAAAAGGCAAAACCCACATAATTGAAGGTGAGGACAAAGGTAATAACGTTTTTTCAATAAAGCGTTTTATCTGTGAGGTGCAAAATCAACAGACAGAAGAACAAACTCAAGAGGTTGCTGATCTTCTTGTCAAAAAACTAAACTCTTAAATCTATAAAATCAAAATACAATGACAAAAAAGAAAAACGAAGTAGCGACAATGAACAACGCTACACCATCGGAAAGATTTACGCAAGCCGTAATCAAGGAATTTCCAACAGGCCTAAGCAATGAGCCTGTTGAATTGACATCGTTTCAGCGCAAGTTGATACAGAACTACTTTATAAAGGTGGATGCTGTCTTGAATGAAGCTGAACAAAAAAGATTGGCAAAGTCTGAAAATTATAGGGATTCAGTTGCATTGACATGGCAAAATGTGAACATGAACAAACTGTCTTTGGATGTGGTTGCATATTCAAGCATTGGTTTGGATCCTTTACAGAAAAACCACATCAGCCCAATTCCATACAAAAACAACAAAACTGGCAAGTATGATATCAACCTTATGGAAGGTTTCAACGGTCTGGAATTGAAGGCTAGGAAGTATGGATATGATGTTCCGGATGAAGTGATTTTTGAACTCAAATATTCTACCGATCATTTTAAGTCGAGAAAGAAAAACATGGACAACAAAGTTGAGAGCTACGAATTTGAGATTAATAATGATTTTGATCGCGGAGAATTGGAAGGTGGTTTCTATTACCAGATTTTTAAAGACAATCCAGAAAAAAACAAGCTAGTTGTTCTGAATCGTGCACAGATTGAAAAGCGCAAGCCAAAATATGCATCTGCAGAATTTTGGGGAGGTGAAAAGGACGAATGGAAGAACGGAAAAAAGACAGGCAATAAGGAGCAGATCGAAGGATGGGAGGAAGAGATGTTTATGAAAACTCTTAAACGCCACTGTTGGAATGCTATCAATATAGACAGCCAAAAGATTGATGATTTTTTAATGAGAGCTTTAGAAAATGAAGCTCAGTCTGCAGATCGTGAAGTATCAGATTTGATTGATGAGGGTGCCAACAAAGAAGAGCTTTCAATAACTGAGGATGTGGAACATGAGGAGGTAAAAGAGCAGTCAAAACAAGAACCAGTTCCTGCAGGAGACATGCCGGATATGTTTCCAGATGGTTCTGCTGATAACCAAGGACCTGGGTTTTAATGAAGTTGCGAGTAATTAATAGCGGCTCAAAGGGTAATGCCTACATTCTCGATGCAGGGGATGAGGCATTGCTGATTGAGTGTGGTGTAAGGTTTAGCGATATTAAGGGTGCTTTCAACTTTGATTTTACAAAGTTGCTTGGCTGTATCGTTACTCATGAGCATGGAGACCATGCCAAGTCCGTTAGTGACTTAATGAGTTTCGGTATAGATGTGCATGCCACTAAAGGAACACATACTGCATTGAAGTCCATTGGCCATCACAGGGCAAAGACTTTTGAATATAAGGAATTCTTTAGGCTAGGTAGCTTCAGGATCATGTCCTTCGATGTGCTGCACGATGCTGCAGAACCATGTGGGTTTCTTATTTACCATCCAGAATGTGGTAACCTGCTTTTTATTACGGACCTCATTTTCTGTAAGTACACCTTTCCTGATCTCAACAATATCATTATTGAAGCCAACTATGCTGACGAGATTGCCAAGCGCAAACTCAATGACATGGAATTCTTGAGAAACAGAATCATCAAGAACCACATGAGCCTGGATACATGCATCAGTACGCTTCAGGCTAATGATCTGAGCAAGGTCAACAACATAGTATTGATTCACTTATCTGATAGTAATAGTGACGAGCTGATGTTTAAGGACAGAGTGAAAGAAGCTACTGGTAAAACGGTAACTGTTGCCGATGCCGGGATAACAATTGATTTTAATAAAACACCTTTTTAGACTATGACATTAGCATTTTCAGAATATATAAATGGAAAACCAACACATTTCTTAGAAAAGATTTGGTCTGGATTAATTGATCGGTTAGACCATATTAATATTTCACACTATGAGGAATACTCTAAAGCTTATGAAGAAAAATTCAACAAACCTTTATCTGAATGGGATGAAATGTATATCAAGACCAAAATCCATACAATTAGAGAAGATAAATCTGATCGTTGGAAATCGGGAAACAAAATTCATTTAGTAATCAACAATAGAACTTCAAATAGGTTTCAGTTTGCGCCAACACTAGAATGTTTAAACATACAGAAATTAACTTTTGACTATGGTGAAGAGGCGTGTGATTGGTATGGTATGGAGCCTGTAATTGCAATAGATGGAAACCCTATAACAATTGAGGAAGCTGACAGGCTCGCTATGAATGATGGATTTGAAGATTCGTCTGCAATGTGTAAATATTTCAATAAGGATTTTGAAGGTAAAATAATCCATTGGACATCTAAAAAATACTAATGCAGTACACACCAGACGAAATAAAGAAACTTAAAGCCATGCTGCTCTACCTAGACCAGAAGCTTGACAAATCAAGTGAAGGCCATAACGGATTCCATGAAAGAGAATTCAGGCCAATATTGGATGAAATGGTGGATGATGGAACTATTGAAAAACGAAATACGATTAACGCTTACAAATATTTTTTAACCAAAAAACCATAGACTATGGACATTGAAATTCACAAAGCCGAGATAGCATCTCGCATATTCCTGAAATGGGAATACACACAAAACGACGGCCTTAGAAAGACTAAGGTAAAAGCCAGTGCAGATGCACCTATCCATGAGGATCTTGTTGATGCATTTCAGGGCTTGGTACCACACTTTGTTCTTATCACTGAGATGAAGAAGAAATCTGATGTAGCAAAAGCAATCGATTTAAAATCATTGCCGGAAGCACTGATCAGTAAATACAAGGTTACTGGCGTTCAGATTGATGATAACAAGGGTGACATCTCATACACCATCACTGGATACAAGATTTTAAACACAGGGAAAGTGGTGTCGTTTCCAACACCTAAAATCCGAGTATCAGAAGCTGAGGACACACGCTATGAGTTCATTGACAAACTTACAGAGCAGATTGAATTCGTAAAGGAGGAGGTTCTGGAGTACATGGACGGGAAGGAAGCTGTACGCACCCAAGAGACAATGGATTTTGGCGACGACTTTGATCCACAGTCAGACGAAGTAGAGCAAAAGGAATTTGAAGAAACCGCTGCATAATGGAAGCTATTAAAACATCAAGGTCTGCAACTCACTATTGCAGATTGCAGACTTCTGGTGGTTTAAATCATCAGTGTAAAATGCAATGTGGGGATTGCAAAAACAAAAAAATGAAACATAACGCAGCTATTAAAGTATTGATGAAACATTCAGAAAAGTTAAAGTCTGCTCTTGAGGTGGAAGAGAAAACTATTGAAGATTCAATATCAATAGGTGAATACGAATTCGCAGTTGCTAATGCGGCCAATCTCGAGCTTGAGATGATAGCCATAAATAAGTCAATTGAAGAACTATTAAAATCATAAATCTATAAATACAATGAAAGGATCGGAATCATTTAAACAGGCTATAGAGGCCCATCTTCAGAAAGTTGCTGAAAAGGACGAGGCATTTGCCAAGAAACTGAAGAACGATAAAAAAAATGTTGACAGCTGTGTCACCTACATTTTAAATCAAGTGAAGGAAAGCGGTCGCAATGGATTTGCTGATGAGGAAATCTATGGCATGGCCATTCACTACTATGATGAGGAGAAGGTAAAGGTTGGAAGTAAAATTGAAAATGGAAGCGTGATCGTAAATCACCAGATTGAATTGAGCGATACAGAAAAAGAGGAAGCTCGTAAAGAAGCTAAAGCTTTGGTGATCGCTGAAGAAAAAGAGCGCCTGAGAAAGAAGCCTAAGAAGAAAAAACCCGAGGAAGTTAAAGAAGAACCTAATCTATTTGATGGCCTATGAAACCGAGAACGAAATTAGAACACGAGGTTTTGAGGTATAGTAAATATATCAATCCAATTGGCAAGGATGTGAAGGAATGGGCTTTTGACGTTTGTTTGGAACGTAAGGGCTTTGCAACTAAAAATCGAGTGATCTGTATGGATTGTGGTGAGACGTTTTCTTCAGCTATCATAAAACGAAAACGAGCCGTATGTCCTCATTGTGAAACAAAACTAAAGGTTGAATATTCAAGAAAGCGAAAAGATTTTCAGAAAAATTATTTTGCCATTGCTGAAGTCCACGAGAGGTTTCAGCTGATTAGGTACTTTGAAATCTTTTCAAGGCATAAAAAAGGAAATGATGTAGATGTTAGTGTCTATGAGATACTTCAGGAATGGTTAAGAGATGACGGTAAATTAACGCGCGTCGGTAATCTGCATACCAACTTTGATTCCTGGGGAGGCGACTGGAGTATAAGAAAGCCTGGTAGAACTTATTATTCTCATTGGAAATATAAACTATACCCTTATAGGTACCACCCAAAATCAAAATTCAAAAAAGAATACCGAAAGCATGGCCTTGACCATAAAATTCGAGGTGTGAATATACTTGATGCTATTAAAAACGTAACAACAATTCCACAGGCAGAAACCCTTGTAAAAGCAAAACAATATGCATTGCTATCACACTTTTCAGATAGATCACAGAATATATTTTATAGGTGGCCATCCATAAAAATCTGCATGCGTAATCGCTATAAGGTTAAAGATGCAGGTATTTGGTTTGATTACTTGGACCTGCTCGAGTATTTCAACAAAGATTTGAGAAATGCTAAGTACGTATGTCCTAAGGACCTAAAGAAAGAGCATGACCGGTTAATGGTAAAAAAGCAATTACGTATTGCAAAAAGTAATGAAGAATCTCGCAAAAAGAAGGCGCTTAATGATCAGCGAATTTTCAAAAAACATATTGCAAGGTTCAAGGGGTTGAAGTTCTCAAATAATTCGATTGAAGTCGTAGTTCTGGAGTCTGTGGATGCTTTTTTAGAAGAAAGCGAAACGCTAAAGCACTGCTTGTTTACAAATGAATACTATTCCAGAACGGAATCATTGATTCTATCGGCTAGAATAGATGGTCAGCCAATAGAAACGATAGAGGTTTCACTGAATAACTTCAAGGTTTTGCAATCTAGAGGACTTCATAACAATCCCACTGATCATCACGAACAAATTGTAAAACTTGTAAATCAAAATATAGATAAAATACGAAATGCTGCAAGGAGGGAGACTAAAGTCAAATCATTAAAAAAGAGAGATTATGTCGAAGCAGTATGACCCTATAGTAGTGGATGAAGTTTTGTTCTGGTTTGATGTACTTCAGGATAATTCAATAGACAATATTTCTGCTACAACAGAAATTGAACGTGATAAAGTCCGAAAGATATTGGATGAGCGATTTGACAAGGTGATCGAAAGATTTGATGATCCTACCGATAAAAAACAAGAAATTTTAATAGCGAGTTGATATGCAGATATTAGAATATGGAACCGAGTTCCGCATACATATAGACTATAATCATTTCCGTAAGCGAAACCTTTCGGCCGTTAAAAAAATCAATGGCGCAAATTTCGATTACAAGGACAAAACATGGAAAATTCCGCTTTCTGAACGTAAGACCATGATCGCCCTGCAGAAATGGGCAAATGCCAAGTATTTTAAGATAGACACCCAAACGCCACAACAGCTTGGTGAGATTCCGCCTATGCCGGAACTTGAAACAGATGTGCCCTTATCGCATCCAGATGGTTTCGGTTTTAGGCCTTACCAAGAAAAGGGTGTGGCAAAAGGTCTGCAGTTAAAAAGATTCATAAACGGTGACGAGCAGGGACTTGGTAAGACATTGCAATCCTTGGCCACAATACATGCGGCTGCCTTGAGGGGAGAGGACGTGTTTCCATGCTTGGTCATATGCCCATCCTCAACAAAGATAAACTGGAAACGTGAGTGGGAAATGTGGACCGACAGGAAGGCAATGGTATTGGAATCCAAGATCAAGGACTCATGGCACAGGTATCATGATATAGGGATGGCTGATGTATTTATAACGAATTACGAAAGCCTTAAAAAATACTTTGTTCAATCCATACCGAAAAAAGGTGCCAGGAGACGTTCCTCTGATATTGTTATGGACGAAAGGATAAATATTTTGAAGTCTGTGATCATTGACGAGAGCCATCGATGTAAAAACCCCAGCACATTAAACGCTCAGCTTTCACTTCAGATTACCAGAGAAAAGAAGTGGGTGATACTGTTAACAGGTACACCTGTGGTGAACAAACCCGTCGACCTATTTCCACAATTGGCCATTATAGGACGTCTTGGTGACTTCGGTGGAAAGAACCGTTTCTTCAGTCGTTATTGCGAAGGCGGACGTGGATCTGCAAATCTAAAGGAACTCAATTACTTTCTCAACAAGCACTGTTTCTTCAGGAGGGAGAAGAACGAAGTTGCAAAGGACCTTCCGGAAAAACAGCGACAGACCATTCTATGTGATATCACAACCAGAGCTGAATACAATAAGGCGAGGGACGAATTTGTGAAGTACCTGGAGGAAAGCGGTGCCGATGATGCTGAAATAGCTAAGAAGATGCGAGGTGAGATCATAGTGAAGATGCAAGCGCTGAAGAAGATATCTGCCTACGGTAAGCTAAATGAAGCCAGGGAATTCATCAAGGAGGTTAATGACTCTGGTGAGAAGCTGATTGTCTTTGTAATACACCATGCTATCGTTGATGAACTTAAAAAGGAATTCCCAAAGGCAGTAACTGTGACCGGAAGGGATAAGGACTTTGAAAAACAACGCAGTATCGATGCCTTTCAGAACGATCCAGACACGAAGCTGATTATCTGCAACATCAAGGCTGCAGGGGTCGGTATTACGCTCACAGCTAGTTCACGTGTTGCTTTTATAGAATACCCATGGACTTATGCCGATTGTGTGCAATGTGAGGACAGGGCGCACCGTATCGGGCAGAAAAACAATGTGATGTGTACTTACTTCCTTGGCCAGAACACCATTGACGAGGATATGTACGAACTGATTTTACAAAAACGCCATGTAGCCAATACCATTACAGGTGCTAATGATAGTATTCAGATGGATATGGTGGATGGATTATTAGGAATGTTTAAAAAGTAGATTATGAAACTAGAATTAAAACACTTAGCGCCTTATTTGAATAGTAGCCTAAAATTTCAGCATCCAGTATTGATTTGGGGAGGAAATCCACCTGAGCCATCACATGATGAAATAGGTGAAAGTGAAATGACAATTAAAAACATACATGATGTGATTAGAGGTGGAATGCCGATACTTATTCCGTTATCCCATTTACACAAAGAAATCGAAATAAATGGTGAAAAGTTTATTCCTATCGAAAGAATTAATGAGTTACACCAAAAAATGTTGCCTTTGGATGACATTGAGGAAATTACTTATGATCATGAGTTAGACCAACTTTATTTTGATTGCTCTGACGGGATTGATTATTGGTTTACTGATATTCTTACTTGGCACTATTGGATGGTTGAAAAACTATTTGAATGGCACTTTGATGTATTTGGTTTGATAAATGAAGGATTAGCAATAGCTATAAAAAATTAATATGTCACTAAGTAAAACTTACAATATAGACTGTTTAGAAGCAATGAAAAGAATGGATGAAAATCAGTTTGATTTAGCTATTGTTGACCCACCATATGGAATAGGTGACACCTGGTCAAAATCAAGAAAGGACAGATTCTATAAAAAAGGAGCGCTTCATAGTTATCAAAATGATTCAATACCTCAAGCTGACTATTGGAATCAACTATTTCGAGTTTCTAAAAATCAAATCGTGTTTGGTGGTAATTATTTTTCAGATTTTTTAAAGCCAACTAACGCGTGGATTGTTTGGGATAAAGTTAGGGATGCAGACAAAACTTTTATGAGTGAGGCAGAACTCGCATGGACTTCATTTAAGAAAACCATGAGGATAATTCAACTTCAATGGGATGGTGCTAAGAAGTGTGAGAAAATTACAAAATGGCATCCACACCAAAAGCCAATTAAACTTTACGAAACCATAATTGAAAAATATGCTGAACCTGGTTATTCAATTTTAGATACCCATATAGGTTCTGGAAGTAGCAGGATTGCTTGTTATAATAAAGGGTTTGATTTTACTGGATATGAAATTGACCCTCACTATTTCAATATACAAAACAAAAAATTTAAAGAATTTACAGCACAACAAGTGCTTTTTAAAACTAACTAAATGGCAAGACCACAAAGAAACTCGGTAGACTATTTCCCCCACCCAGTGAGCCACGGAAAGAAAATGAGCTACCTGGAGAAGAAATACAAGAACGATGGCTATGCGACATGGTTCAAGATATTAGAGGAACTAGGAAAGGCTGATAACCACTATCTCAACCTATCGGATGAAGTACAGATGATGTTCCTTTCAGACCGCTGTTTGGTGTCTGAAGAAGTACTGATAAATATCATTGAAGACTTGATCAGATTAAGGGAATTTGATAAGGATCTGTGGAACGAAAACAGCATACTTTTTAATGAAAAATTCAATGAATCAATAAAAGATGCTTACAAAAAAAGAACAAATCAAATAATTTCTAAAAATTCATTACTCATCCTTTTAGATGGTTTAGGGATACGGAAACTAAGTAAAAGTGATAATAAACCACCTAAAAGTAAAAGTAAAGGCTCCGTAAAACCACAAAGGATAGGAGAGGAAAGAAAAGAAGAGAAAAGGAGAGAAAAACGCGCGCACGAATTTCTAAAATCTGAAAAGGAAATCGAGTATAACGATTTTGAAATGCAGAATAAAAAATCGGTCAATGATTGGAATATTTTAATCGAAAATTTTAACGACACCATCGATATCGAAATTCATCAGAATAAAATGCAATGGGAAGCTGATCAACTTTTACCACGTCTGAGGAAATACACAAGGGCATGGATAGCCAACCAATCTAAAGATAATCGAAAAAACCAAACTTTTAGCCAACAACAAGCAACAGCACCAGAACGATACTGATGAACCAACCAAAACCTTACGACAAAACCAAAACCGACAGGTCCTCGATAATCTCACTTGAAAAAGGGAAAATGCCTCCTCAGGCCATAGATCTTGAGGAAGTGATCCTCGGAGCAATGATGATCGACAGACAGGGAGTTTATGAAGCTATTGAAACCATAAGCGATAACGAAGATGTTTTCTACAAAGACGCTCACAAGTATATTTTTATGGCAATCTACGAGCTGTTTTCTGAAGACGTCAAAATCGATTTGCTAACTGTTTCGGATAGACTGAAATCTAAAGCTCAACTGGATCTAGTAGGTGGTGATTTTTATCTGATCGAATTGACACAACGTGTTTCTTCTTCAGCTCATATCGAAGAGCATTGCCGTATTATCATGCAGTTCTACGTGCAGAGGGAATCCATAAAAGTGGCGAGCAACATCATTGAAAAGGCATACGACCCGACGAAGGATATTTTTGATCTTCTGGAGGAGTCACAGAAATCACTTGACGATACATCGGAATGGCTTTTAAGAAAAAAGGCAGAAACACTGAGCAGCGTCTACGACAAGATGATTGAGCAGGGTAAGAACCCAAAGGCCAGTGTACCGAGCAAGTTCACTAAAATAAACAACCGCACCAACGGTTATCATCCAAATGATTTGGTGATCATAGCTGCTCGTCCTGGTATGGGAAAAACGGCTTTTGTACTCAATGAAGCTAAGTTTCAGGCAGAAAACGGTTTTGCAGTAGGTTTCATTTCACTTGAGATGAGCGATACTGAATTGGTTGGACGTATCACAGCTAATGAATTCGGTATCGAATCAAGCAGGATAAAACAGAACCAACTCACGCCATCGGAGAAAGAGGTGCTTTTAAGGGAATCCGAAAAAATAAAGAAATTACCAATACACATTCACGACGGATCAGAAACTACCACTACCGAAGCCAAAACGATAATCGGTAAATGGGTAAGGCAGGAGAAAGTGAGGATTGTATACATCGATTACCTTCAGCTGATGAGGGGATCTGCCAATAACAAAAACGGAAACAGAGAGCAGGAGATCGCTCATATTTCCAGAAAATTGAAAGCGATTGCAAAAGAATTTCAGATTCCGGTAGTTGCTTTATCTCAATTATCCAGAGCAGTTGAAACCCGAGGAGGTATGCCCAGACCAAAGTTGTCAGATTTACGTGAGTCTGGAGCCATTGAGCAAGATGCTAATGTCGTACAGTTTCTTTTAAGACCGGAATATTATAAAATAGATGAATGGGATGATGAGGCCAGGACACCTGCCACAGGACAATGTGAAATTTATACGGCCAAAACCAGAGAGGGTGGATTAGGTGCTGCAGTTTTAGATTCTAGCGAATTGAGGTATATGCGATTCAAGGACCTAAACGAGATAGATGATTCATGGGATGATGATTTTGAACCTTCAGAACCAGAAGATGCGTTTGAACCTCCAAAGGCAGAATTGCCAGAGGTTCCTGATGACGATCTGCCTTTTTAATGTTTCACAACGTATATCGTATATGATTAGTGCGTGTTCACTAAAATATACCGTTCATTGACACTGAACGTCAATAAGTATTGAACAATATAAATTTAACCTAACAAAGCATTAATTATATACTTTGTTGTAAAACGTTTTTTAAATGAGTGTAGCAAATCAAATACAATCGGATTGGAATTTAGCAATTAAAAAGACAATGAAACCAAAATTTATAGACAGAAGTGAACAGATACAAATTGTATTTGATTCTCGAGGAAATGAATATTTTTTTAAACCTGAAACGGAAGATGAAACTACATTTCGAGTTCACAGACCTGATGGTATTAATTGCACTGTCTATAAAAAAGGGTTTAAAAAAAGATGGGTTAATAAGAATTATGTTCTTCCTAAACTTAAGTGGTAAATGTTTTACAACGCTGGTATAACCGTTCGGGCGTGAATTTAAAAACTAATTAACGTAAAAATACAGAAATTATGAATGAGCAAAAACTTTCAAAGGAAACAGAAAACAAGCCTGACGGTTATACATTGTTAGGCGATGTTTGTTCTCAATGCGAGAATTACAATGATAAACTATATTCATTCAACAATGAGCCGAAAAGATGTGCCTATTGTATGAAATCGGAAGGGCTTTGCCAAAAATGTGGTGATTACATACCCTTTCCTGACGACAATGACGATGATGATCCTTTGCATCAATTATGTGATAGTAGCGATTATGCGCCTGAATTATGCTTAGAATGTTTTAATTCAAATGACGCCTAACACCAAGCTATGAAACGTTTTAATGGTTTATAGCAACTGTTGTGAAACGTTTTAAATTTCTAATCATGGCGAATTCGCCACAATTAACTAAAATATGGGTTGGTCCAGAAAAGACATAGAAAAGCTCAAACTGAGTAATAATTTGCACGAAAACGGTAAGAAAACTAACGTTTTAGACAAAAAATATACCATTAATGGCAAGATTTCGCACGAAAAAGAAGCAATTAAAACCGTTTTATGGCTCCTTCATCGCAACGGAGACATTCCAAAAGCAGAAGAAGAACTTCAGTTCCACCACAAGAGGAAGTTCCGTTTTGATTGGGCACTTCCTGAACTTATGATCGCTATCGAATATGAAGGGCTGATGAGTGAAAAGAGCGGACATACCACAATTGGCGGTTACACCAAGGATTGTGAAAAATATAATCTGGCTCAGATATGCGGTTGGAAAGTGCTTCGTTACACAGCTGTAAACTACCAAAACCTTGAGAGAGATCTAAAATTACATCTAAAAAAGAAACCATATAGTTCTTTTTTGTAAGTTTGTAATGTCATTCTATGTCCTATAATCACAAAATAAATGTCTGAACAAATCCTAACTTCTAGAGTACTTAAAACTAAACCAATCGAATGGCAGTCACTTCAATTCATCCAACAGAAAAATTTTAAGGAGTGGATTCCATCTGGTGATGAAAAGCTTCAAGCTTCGTTATTGAAATATCAATTTGTGGATCCGTTTAAAGTTTGGGAGAGTGACGGAAAGTTATATTGCCTTGATGGTAAACACCGATTCATGGATTTGAAAAACCTTATCGATTCCGGTGTGGATGTGCCAAAACAATTGCCAGCGACATTCTTAGACTGCAGTGATCTAAAAGAAGCTGCAGAGTTGGTTCTTATTTATTCATCCCACTATGCTAAAATTACCAATCAGGGATTGTTTGATTTTGTTTCCAAGTTTGATATTGATATTAGTGAAGTCGATACTTCGATAAATATTCCTGAGTTTTCAATGGAACGCTTCGAGCAACAATTCGATTTGGTTGATGTGGAATCAGCAGAAGAGGATCATGTCTATGTAGATGAAAATGTGATTATAAAGCCTGGTGATATATTTCAAATAAATGACCATCGGATATTATGTGGTTCTTTCAAGGATGTTTCAAAGGTGAAGGAACTGATGAAGGATGATAAAGCTAGGATCGTTAACTGTGATCCACCGTACAATCTGCCAGCAAACTTCTTTACCAACAAGAACGAAAAGAAACATGAGGATTTTGCTGAAGGAGCAGGGGAAATGACAGATGATGAGTTTGTAAAGTTCTTGGCACTTATTATGCAAACCTCAGTTGACAATTCAATGCCTGGTGCAATCCACTATATTTTTATGGATTTCAGACATGCATGGCACATGACCGAAGCTGCTCGACTTATCTATAAAAATCCACAACCAAAACAAGTTTGTGTTTGGAACAAGGACATGATGGCCAACGGTTCTTTTTACAGGGCCAAGCACGAAATGTGTTTCTTGTTTTCTGATGAACGAGCCAAGGCACTGTGGAATAAGGATATAGTTGATCAGGGAGGTGAGTTCTATAAAGACAATAACGAATGGTGTTATATTTTCAAGAACGGTGACAAGGCTAAACACCTTTCACATCTTCAGTTGAAGGATAGGATACGTTCCAATGTTTGGAACTATCCATCTGCTGTATCAAGAGCTAATCCAGATCGTTATCAATTGGAAAATCATCCTACACCTAAGCCAGTGGTTATGATAGCTGATTCAATACTTGATACCACGAACCCTAAAGACATCGTGATTGATTGGTTCTTGGGTTCTGGTACTTGTATGATAGCTTGTGAACACACCAACAGAAAAGGTAGGTTTACAGAAATAGAACCAAAATTCGTTCAAAGTACAATCATCAGATATTTGAATTATTGCGAAAAGCGTGGAATTAATGTTAGTTTTACCCATGAGAATGGAAGTCTAACATTAAACGATTTTACGGATGTCAAAAAAAGATTATAATATACTTATCGAAATGAGAGATACTATTATTGATTACTTGGAGACTGAGAAGGGCATTAATGAAGATGCACTTAGGGCTTATGATAACAGTATAATTGCTCAGGATGATGAAAGTGAAATCCGAATCATGAGAGAGCGAGAGCGGATAAAACTGAATGACCGTATTTTCGAACTTAAAAGGCATATTGAAGTTATAAAGCGCATGTACCCGAATGGATGAGAGTAAGCAAGGTTACAAAAGAAAAGAGAATTTTAACAGTTCAAGGTTGGATCATTGATGGTGTCCAGGAAGACTTCATGCGCAAGCAGATGCGCAACGAATGGGGAATAAGCACAAGACAGGCCAAGCGATATATTGCTGATGCCTATAAATCATGGAAGACTGATGCTGAAATCGATATGGAAACCAGAAGACAGGCCAAGATCGCAGAGCTTCAACAGCTTAAAAGAAGTCTGAAAAAGGATTATAAGGGGACACCTGCAGGTATAAGAGCAATCATGGCTGTAGAAAAACAAATCATAAGATTGGAGCCTTATTCCGTTAAACGTGTTGATGTAACTTCTGGAGGTGAAAAAATTGAACCAATGTCACCACGAACTGTAATTATCCAAGAATATAATGGATGATCACATTATTAAACTACATACTCCGCAACTAAAAGTCTATCAATCAAGGAGGCCATTGACACTTAATATGGCCGGACAAAGAGCAGGGAAATCACACCTTATCGGAATCAAATCTGGATTCTATGTCCTTAATGCACCAAAAATAAAAGGCATGATTGCCGCCAATACTTATATGCAGCTCACACAATCTACAATGGTTGCAGTTAGAAAAGTATGGCAGCAGAACTTTAACCTTACTGAATATGATGCAAAGGGAAATCCACATGGACATTATGTTATCGATAAAAAACCGCCCGGACATTTCAAAAAGATTCATGAGTTCGATAATTATAAAGGGATTGTTAGTTTCTTAAACGGTGCTATCATATTCAAGGCCTCATTGGATAACTATATGGCCCACGATGGAAAGGAAATCGGATGGGCTGAATTGGATGAGACAAAGGACACGAAAGAGGAAGCACTGAAGGCAGTAATCCTTGCCAGGCTTTCTCAGCCTGGATTATTTTATAATGATCAAACACTGCAGATTATTTATCTAGAAGATAACCAAGACCATACGGGATTCACGCCTTTCAACCCATGTTGCATAAATACGTCTCCAGCTGTAGGAGTCGTGAAGTGGTTGACCGATATGTTTGAACTTCAAGAATATGAAAAGGAAATAGAGGAAAGTGTCACTGATCCTGAGCGTTTCTATTATCACGAAATAGAAAATAAAGCCGTTTGTATTTATTCTACCTATTGGAATGAACACCATTTACCAGATAATTACATAGACATAAGGCTATCGAACCTTTCTGAAAACGAGGGACTCAAATACATTTACGGTTTTCCGTTTGGACGTTCCGGAAGTTCTTTCTTTAAAAAATTCACCAAATCAGAACACGTAAGACCTGTTGTTTATAAACCAGAGCTTCCAATCAGTCTGACCTATGACTTCAATGCGAAGCCATATATGACCTTACTGGCCTCACAAACAGAGTATGACAGAAATGCTTTTGAATTTCAGATTCGTATTTTCAAAGAGTATTGTCTTGCTAGTCCACACAATTCAACAAGGGCAGTAACTGAACATTTTGTTGATGATTATGGTATTTATGATCCTTTTGTATTGTTCTATGGTGATGCATCTGGAGATTACAGACAGGCAGGAAGTGGGGACCATACGCAATTTGATACGGTTAGAGAAATATTGACACCCTACATCAGCAGCTCTTCAGATAAGGTGCCTAAGAAAAACAAGAATGTTTTAAACCGGCGTGATTTTGTTGATAGGGTTTTGGAACTTAAACTGAAAGTGCCTTATGGAAACGTTGAATATACTGTCGTTTTAATTATAGACCCTAGTTGCAAAAATCTTATTGCAGATATGCAGTGGTTGAAGGAAGGCCTTGATGGCAAGCTAAAGGAAAAGGAAAAAGACCCAGATACAGGTGAGAAGTACGAGAAATACGGACACACTTCTGATGCCCTAGAATATTTAATCTGTGAACTTCTCGACGACTACTATCAAAAATAAAAAAGAACTTATAAATTTCTTTATTGGCAATTAAAATATCTACTGAGTGTTAATTCTTGATCAATTTCGGATATGTTATCAACATCTAAAAGATTCATCTTTATAGCACCAGTGTAATATCCTGCTGCACCACATTCATTTAGGCAAAGTTCCATTCTATATTTACCCATTCCTGAACTATCGAGCACAAAATCAAAGTGTGTTTCTGCTCCAATAGGTCCTCCATCCCAATTGAACAATTCATTTAATTCGTTGCCAGTTGTGTTGTCAAATATTTTTAATACAAAACCGCTGCCATAATAAGCAACCACTTGTATTTTTCCTCTAACTGTTTGATTTGATGCTGCTGATATATCAAATGTTTTAACAGTACCTCCCGAAGATGAGCATTGAGAAACATAAGAGTCCAACTCTATTATTTGTGGAGAAGTGGACTCACTAAGTGTAAGGACTCGATAGGCCAAAATATTAGAATACCCAATCAAACCTTCTGTATCGATAGCCTTAAGTCGATATTGATAAGTACCAGTATCTGTTTCTTCAATATCAATGGTATCACCAGATTCGAGATCTGTCCATATTGTTGATCCAGGCAATTTTTTTTGCCATATAATAGAATCCAAGTTACCGTCTGGATCCATAGTAAGATCTGATTTTCTTAAAGTTTCTGTACACCCTTCTTCGGTATTGCATGACCTACTTTCTTGAGTTCCTGTGTCATCCCATACTATATCAACAATAGGTGGGTTATTAAAGGCTGTGATTTCTTCTTTACATGAAGTTGACACAATAAGTTCGTCAATAAAATTTATTTCTATGTAAGAATTACAACCATCTTTTTCCGGTGTTATTTTTAGCTCTACATATTTATTCTTCACTTCTAGTTCTTGAGTAATTTCTCCTATTCGTCTATTTATAAAATTTATTTTATCATGAAGAGGTATGGCCGATAATGCCTGGGCAATAAAATTTGGCACCACAAAAGACAGCTCATGTCCTTGTTTTAATATTTGTAATGTCGGTACTTCATTACCAAAACCATCTTCTTCCGTTTCTTCTTCGATTTCAGGCTCAGAACTCACTATTTTAGCCTCAATATTAATCGAGTGTTTAAAATCATTGAGGTACACCATTTCACCAACTTTACCGTTGGTCGAAGCCCACTCTATTCCAATATAATCTTTGTTTAATTGTGAAACACAAAACGTCTCTGAATAGTAGCTTCCATATTCTGTGGATACGGCTAAATAATATTCATCACCTACATAATCTTGAATGATATTTAGTCTAATACTTAAATATTTATTTCCCTGCGAATCTGAAATAACCGTTGCTTGAAATTCTAAATCCTCTATCACTACATTATCAGAAACTTTTCTTAGTTGAATACTATTTACCTCACTGTAGCTTAATATTTCGTTGTTTACAGGTAGTTGAAAATAATGATTGCCCACTAAAACTTTATGCTCATAACAACAGCCATTGCAATTGTTTTTGTGCCATTTTGGTTTAGTGTTCGTCCATACATCTCCCTCAAGTTCATAAAAAGGAAATGGATTTTTTTGTTTGTTGTAAAAGCTCATAATATTTTAATTAGTCAAATTCATCAGAAAAATCAGAATCAAAATCCCCTAATATTTCCTCATATGTTGTTTGTTCAATGGTATCCAAAAGTAATTCAATACTCATGCTGCACTTTGAAAGTTGAAGTTCTGCAGAAGAGAGAAAACCCCATCCCAAAGAACCGTTAAGTTTATCGAGGGGATCAAAAAGCTTTAGATATTTACAGTCCATAACCACACTGAACTGATCCTGCTTTATTGTTGGCACTATGGTTTCAAATTCTATTGGTTGGCCATTGATCGTACCTTCCCTTAGAACCCTGCCATGTTTCCAAAAATCACGGTGAAGATGGGCCCAACTCAAGACATTGTTGACAACCGTGTTATTGGTGAGGATTCCGTCCTCATAAAACACGTTATAATTTTGGTCGCATGCGATCAGTACAAACCCGTCATCAGAAACTTCACCATCTGGATCTGGGTTTTCCATGCAGTACATTATATCAGTTGTGATATTATCAACTTTTATTTCGGACTTGCTTTCCTGGTTGTTGTTAACGCAATTAGAGTCGTATACAATGTCGCTGCCCACAAAATCTTCTGATCCTGCTTCCATAAATTCAAACTTCTCATATTTGGGGAGTTTTGTCTTATCATAACTATATTTTTTTGTACCTCTTAACAATCGCTTTTTATCGATAGCCATAAGATTGATACCCAAATCAGTTTCAAACCAACTGATATGTTCAATTCTTAAAATGTTGTTTCCAATCATTTTGTAACCTAGATTAAACATTTCAATAATTTGTTCAAGTAAGTCAATAAAATTAGTTTCGCCTTTTGTTGCGTTATTTGAGGTATAAGGTCTTTTTACATCTGATTTTTGGAAAATAAGAATATTGGTCAGTTTGTTCAATTCACCTGTAACGTAATTTATATCCGATACGTTTTCTGGATTCCACTGAAAGAAATCGGATACAATATTTAGGTTTAGATTGTTACATGAAGAAAAAAGAAGTCCTTCCATCACCTCGTGAAGCTTTCTACCATTATCTATCTCTTGAATGGTTTCTTCTTCAAAAATAATGATATCGCCCCTGTCGTTTACATCAGCAATGTTTTCGGGGTTACCAACTATTGGTTTTACGTATTTTTTTTCTCCTTCTTCACATTCTTCTAATAACGTCCATTCTGAAGAAGGCTCATAATTGCAATCACAAACTAGATAATGCCTGGCGTATAAAAAAGCGATCCCAAATTCATCAAAATCTTGAAAAATATGTCTTTTCTTTATAAAAGTCCATTTACCTTGTTCAATAAATTGCTCACTACAATCAGGTATATCATCACTTCCCCCAGCCGCTAAACATAGATATGCTTCATTACCAAACTTTAGGCGTAGCTTAGCTTTGCGTGGAATATCATAACCTAAGATGTTTTCATCTTCATCATTCTCTTCAATACATTTATAGGGATCCTTAGGCTCTAATTCAAATTTAACGGTGCACCTATCCAAATCCCATTGGCCATTGCTCATACTGAAAGTACCACGAAACAAAAGAAAATAATCTTGCTCATTGCCATTACAATCCAAATAGACACTCAACGTCTGTAGGTCACATCTGTCCTGAGAGGTTTCTAAGGCTAAGAAGTGACGGTAATCATCACGTAAAAGCGTAATCTCCTTAAGTTCTTTTTTAAAATCGTAACGACGCTCATCTTCCCTGTTCCATGTCAATTTTAGATCCTTGCCGGAATATGGAGTTACATCCCTATAGTTTTCATTTAAGTTAAACCCAGATGATATTCTGTATATGATTTTCATTCTTTCCGGTACTTTTTGGTTTTGTTGCCTTTTTTAACATAAAAGAACTCCTTTGTTTCCCAGGCTTTGATTTCATCATCACGTTCATTTCTGTGGCCCTTGAATTCATCTTTAAATTCTTCCCTAAACTTTGTTATTTGTTCTAAAAGTTTAGTATCGTTATTAGAAGCCTCTTCCTTGTTTCTTTGAGATTTAACTGTAATTTCATTAACGCGCTTAATTACTTTAAGTGACTCCCTACCAACTGATGGAACATGGTAATGGCTTTCCAAAGTAGAATCTATGTTTGATCGACCTTGTGCATCTGCAATTAAAGCATCGATAATATGCTTGTATTTTTTCTTTTGGCTTCTGTTTACCACAAGAACATCCTCACCGTCTTCAAACTCCGCTACACGTTCACCAGTTTTAGAATTGTATAGACCAAACCCTTTTTCTTCGTGTCTTGGTCCCGATAAGCTTAATGCCCCTTCTCCAAGTCCTCTCCTAAAGCTTTGGCCACCTCCATCTCCAATAGCTTGGAAAGCTTTGGTTTTTGCAACGGCAAATGCACCGAACATTGTACCAATAGCTGCTATAGCTACAGGAACTCCAAAAGGTCCTAAAAGACTAGTTGCTACTCTAAAAATGTTTGTTGCAGAAGTAATTAGGTTTCCTAATTGCTCAGCTGTTTGGATTAAAAATTCAGCTTTTTGAAATGCAGCACGTCTTTTTTGTGCTTTTTGAAGCTCTTCTTCCTCCTCTTTTTTTCTTGCCTTTAGATCTTCTAGGTCTTCTTTTCGAGCATCATAATTATTGGCATATCCGTCTTCATATAACTGTTGTTCGCGTTCAAGCTCATCCTCTACAGAATCAATTTCTTCTTCAATAGCATTTACTTTAGCTTGTCTCTCTTGAACTTCGAGTTCGGCAATTTGTTTAATAGAATCGTATGTTACTATTGCAAAATCAGCAAAAGCTTGTATGAATTCATTTAATTTTTCCCCTTCTATACCTAATGTTTCTCCAAGTTTTTTTGCAAAACCTTCTATAGAACCAAACGCTTGCGCAATCTCACTTCCTATTTCTGAACCAGACTTTTTAGCAATCTCATCTATCTCGTTCCCGACTTCTTTAAGTGCACCTACGGTTTGCAATACCTCTTTTGCAATGTCCTCTCCAAACGCTTCCTTCAGCTTGTTTCCGGCTTCAAGTATCTCGTCTGAATCCAAACTGTTCACCAGGGTGTCTACCAATTCATTGAACAACCCCTGGTCTTCCAAACTATCAAATGAATCTTGATATGTAGAGAGGATCTCATTTAGGTAGTCGCGCTCAAGGTTAAGTAATTGAAACCTTTTGAGTTCTTCATTATTTATGATCTCTGATATGTTGGCCTGCTGTATGGCCAGTATAGATTGGGCGATTTCCTTTTCTCTATCAACCCTATCTAGATCTGCACCTCTGTCAAAGGTTTCCAGTTCCTTGGATTCGGCCGTGTCTATTTCATCCAATACGACACGAAGTCCTTCTTTTTTAAATTTGTCGTTTGTCTTCTCAATTTGATCTTCAATCTCATCTCGAATATTATCCCATCGCTCTTGTATTGCTTCACGGTCATTCTCGGTCTCAGAAACCAGTATTGCATCTATAGCCGAAAGTGCTTTAAATTGTACGCTTTCAAGTTCTTCATTATATTTTTTATCAACTGCGGCAATATCCTTTCTCAATTGCTCATAAGCTGCACCTGTCTGCTCGTTGTAAAGTTTATTGAACGCCTCCCTCAGTTTTGCCTTTTTTTCTTCTGAAACCTTCAGGTTATCGATTTCAGATTTGTATTTGTCTCGCTCATCATTCAACCGTGCCTTTAAGATTTCTTTTTCACGCTCTCTAGAGTTTTCTATCGCATTGATTCTATAAGCTTCCTGTTGGTCTATTAAAGAAGCGAGTACATCACTCAGTTTTTCATATTCTTTTACCAGGTCCTTATTTTCGGTCTTGATAGTTATGCCGAGTTTTTTCGCCAACTTCTCTAATTCGGCCTGTAGTTTTTCCTGCTCTTCTAAAAATGCCTTTGAATCATTTTCTAAATCGTTGGCATCAACATTGTTTGAAATTTGGGATACTTCACCAGGGGTTAAAAATTGCCCACCTGTCGCCTGACCAACAAAAGAACCTGCTGAAACAGCTACATCAGTTAAACCAATTTCTGTGTTATTTCTTTTTTCAAGCGCTTCCTTTGATTTCTCTACAGCAAGTTGATAAGCGGCTTCTGCTCTTGCCTTCAATCCTAAATAAGCAATATAATCGGCACCTTGCTCAATGAGTTTCTTCTCAAGCTCGGTATAGCTCTTAACGGTACCTAATGTACTTCCAAACTCTTTATTATAATTCTCAACTGCTTCTGTTTTCTGAATGAATGAAAGTTCCCCTTCCTTAACTCGATCTACAAGTATAGAAAGCTTAGCAATCTGATCTCCTGCAATTTCATTTGATTTTTTCTGAACATCATTAAGCCTTTCCGTTTTATCACTTATTATTCCTATGAACTTCGAAATATCTTTCCAATAGACAACTATAGCTGCAAGTGCACCAACCAATAAACCTATGCCCAATAACTTTGTTGCTGCAGCCAATCTTACGGTCGATTTTGCACCTGCATCTGTGGCCAATGCATACTGAGCTCTCACAAAAGTCAGTGCTTTGGCCGCAATGGTTTCTTTTTTTGAAAGCTCTGTCTGGATCTGCTGAAGCCCATTTAGCAACGCTATTGCACCTGTGACTTTAACCAATGATTTTTCTAGGTCTTCATTTTCTTCACCGAACAGTGCCGTGGCTCCTTGTGCAACCGTGAAAGCTGCTACAATTCCTGTAGCAGCTCCTATAATGTTGTCAAGTCCCTGGGTGGTAGAAGCCGTTCTTCGTAATTCAGAATTTGTGGATGCAATGGCATCGTTATAGGTTTCAGCTTTTTCCGATAGTTCAATCCATCGATCACCGCCACGCTTTCCTTCAATTTCCAACTGTACAAGCTCGTCCTTAACACGTCTAAGCTGTGTGGCCATGGAAACATTTTCTTCACGTGCTTTTTTAAGTTGAGATTGATAATCGGCCAACGCAACCTTCTCTTCCCTCAAGGCTTGTGCTGCAGCATCACGCTCTGTAATTAAAGAGGCTTGTGTAAGACCTGGAGCAGTTTTATCTATACGTTTATCAATCTCCTTAATGAATCCTTCTGTTGATGAAATATTTAGTTTGGTTTCGTCTATCTTCTTCTTTATAACATCAAATGAATCTGCAACTGAAGAAGCTGAAGATTTCATTTTTCCCTCAAAGAAATCCACCAGAACATTCAGTGCCTCGAAATCATCTTGTGCTGTAGATAGTTTTTTTGTTAGGTAATCAATGTCATCAACATCAAGGTCGAACTGCTCTAAGTTGTTTATGTTTTTTGATACACTAGCAAGTTTATTGTTGAAATCATCTATTTTTTTGGTGTCGAATGATTTCTCGTTCTTCTTTCCAAGTGTCTCAAATTTCTTTTCTAATGCATCGAGCGCCTTTCCTTCAGCTGCAACTTTATCGATGTTTGATTGTATGGCCTTGTCAACTTTCTTGTTTTCTGCCACAGTAGTTTTAACATAGTCTTTTATGGCTTTTTCGCCCTCCTTAACCGCTTGGTTGTGTTTGGTCCATAGCGCTTCCTGATTGTTAAAATCTTCTTTAAGCTGAGAAAGGTCTGCAGCTACTTTAATTAATACTTCATCATTTGCCATAACGGAATGGATTAAAATGTAAATTCCGTTATTGTTGAGCTTCGGAACGCTCCAGTGGTAAGTATTACAAATGTATTAAATTTGAAGCAAATAAATAGCCCTATGAAAAACTATAAAAGCAACGACCCTAGAATGTGGATGTTCAGATTTAGACACAGCAAATTGGTTTTTGTAATCATTATATTAATAATAGCCATTATAGGATATATAGAAAATTATTAAAGTTATGCCTTATATAAATTTAGAAGATGAGTTTCCGGAATCACATGGAAATTATAAAGTAAAAATACAAAGAGAAAATAGTGGGACAGAAACAGCTGATGCTATTTTTAATGATGAGGGCTTCCATACATTAAAAACTAGCCTTGGCCCAGGAGATTATATTTTCGAATGGTTCAAAGATTAAAAAAATGGCACACGTGGATGTTTTGATTCAAACTCTATCCTTTTTTGATGGCTCTGTAGAATATGGTAAAATTCCTCTTCGTCTACTTTTTTCAGAGCTTCGTATTGTGTAACGTCTCCTTTTGAAATTTGGTAAATTAATGACGAGTATTCTTTATCGATGCTGATCCTGTCAACGTCTAGGTATTGTTCTTTGTTTTCTTTTGGCTTTCCTTTATTACTTTGCTTGAAATATCCTCCATGTACTTGCTGAAGTCTTTCTTCACGCTTGGAAGCACAGACAGTACTAGCAAAAAAAAACCCGATATTTCATATCCTGCCTCCTGCCAGTGATTAATCTTTTCTGATATTTGTTCCTCTGAAATCGTTCTTCTGTCTTCTTCAGAATGATTAATATAAAGCGCGCAGTACCTTAAAACAGCTACGTCCTTAAAATTAAGATTGCTCTGTATCTTATTGACCAGGTTGTGGATTTTAATAGCTGCATCTGCAAATTTTACAGATCGGTCCTTGTTGGTACCATTAAGATCATTGTAAGCCCCAATCAAAATATTTTTGATTGTTTTTGAGGATAGATCAAACAGTTCAAGTTCTAACTTTGAAGCTTCAATTGCACGTGCTATGGATAGTTTGTCTTCAATAACAAAGTTCTTTCCATTGGCCTCAAATTTAAAACCTACCTCTGGTTTAATAGTCTTTAGTTCTGTCATAGATGATTTTTGTAAATAAAATTGAAACTGCTATGAATCCCAAGTGCAGAAACACATGGTAGCAATCAAATAAAATAATAAAACTCCATAGTGCAAATTGACCTGCAAAACAATATTGGCATCCCCAAATAGGCATATACAAATACTCTTTCCAAGTCCCCTCGTACTTTCCAAATTTTTTAAACCCGAATTGGAACCATTCACTTAACAAATAGCTTTTCAATACTGTCATGTAAAGGTAAGTTATAGCTGATATCAAAAATGCATTGAATAAAAACTGTATCATGATTCTTCTGGATTACAGTTTGCTGATTCGATTACCAAATCCGGCAAACAAGATTGGCCGATTGAAAATTCTACACTCAAGTCAATACCAAATGCCTCGTATGGAAACATTAGATATTTTAAGCTCTCACTTGGATAAGTATATTTTGAAAATAGCTTGAGGTCATTGGATACTATATTTGTTGATGATACCCTTATTCTTGAGATGTTATTTTCATTAAAATATCCTATCTCCAAACTTTGTCTAATTTGGTTGATCAATAAATGTGCAATAGGCTCAGAGTTATTTCCTTGAATCATCCTATTGTTGATCCAACAAACCAAACGTAATTTAGACCTATAGTTTTGTGATCCAGTTCTTCCCTCTATTGGCACACTTCCATTGTCCTCAAAATATAGAATCCCTTTGCTCTTGGAGTTTGGTATCAAGTCTTTAAATGCACCAGAATTAAAACATTCCTCATAATCCACATCGTTGCTAATGGGAAACTTCCGGACTGCAAATGCTCCTTCTACATCTGTTGGTTCAGATTTTTCAGCTGTGTGGACAAGACCTGCCTTCTTATCTACGAATTCTATTTCGCTGAGCTTGGACTTTAAAATGGATGCAATTATAGCGTTCATAGTTTCAAGTTTTTGTCAAGTAGTTCAACTATCTTAGGCTTCAGAAAGCTTTCTTTAAGAAGCTCCTTTTCATCTTCCTTGACTCGGTCAAAATTTGGGTACCTGGCTTTGTTCCACGCGAGTTTGTTTTTGGTTGCCTTATCGGTACCTCCAACAGAACCACCCACTACAAATCCTCTTCTGTAATGACCAGGCCGTTGCCAATTAGCAAACATCTTCCCTGTGAAGGTTAATCTAACATTATTAATTGGCAATCCGTTTACTTGTCTCCATTCTGAATAACTAACACCTTCTCTATCTTTGTCCTTATTATCTAAATAACTTTCAGTCGATTTTTTTAGTCCTTTACCTCTAAAAAAAAATGTAGGTAAAGAATTTCTTGAATAATTTCTACTTATACCGTTATTTTGAATTCTATTTCTTATGAATGCCTTTGCTGTTAAAGCAGCTTCCTCCATAGTTGGCTTTAAATCCTCTATGGTGCGCTCTACGGCATTCTCTAAATTATTCTGGAACTCTTCTAAGGTCATATTGAAAAGTCGGTGCTGTTAAACACCGACCGTTTTAATTTAAATTCTTTCCTTGCCGAATTCAACTAAATCCTTTTTGTTAAAATTTGTTACCATCTTCTTGAATTTTTCATGGTTACATGCCTACTCTGTTCAGTTTTCGGCTTCCCTGTAAATCATATCAAATTTTTACCCATTGTCATGCGCTTATTGTTATTACAGATAAAGCAGTTTGAATTTTTTATAGTTGTATTTTCAGACAACCATACCAATAGGTTTTTATATTCTTTTTCAAACTTTCGCTTTCGTCCATAGAGGTATTCACGATCGCTCATGGTATCATAATTTATTTCACGTGATGAGAACACTTTTTCTATCATAAGAACTCCCACTTTATACCACAATGCTATTCCTGCCCTACGGTTGAAAGTACTGTCTACCATAAAATCACACAGCATACTATCTATACTGCAGCTAATTGTTGCGTTGATACTCAGTCCAAATGCATAAGTTGAATCCTGTTTTAGGTCATGGTACGCTGTACCAGAAACACCTTTAGGTTTTAAGAATTTACCTCTAATGGACTCAATACCGTTACAGCTGCAGGAACTTTTATTATTCTGTGGTTGTGGTCCATCTGAAGTATAGAGAAAATAATAATCGTTTTTGACTCCAAACTCTGAGATAGGAAGATTAAGTGCGTCTGGTAAAGTAAATTCTTTAACACCGTCAACCACTTCTATTTCATAAGGATCACCAAGTGCCTCATTGTTTTTATAAACCTGCAATGATATGGTACCTACAGCATCAAAAAATAAAGATATGTTCTTTATCACTATTGAAGCGCTGTCAATGTTATTTGTCTCAAGCTTTAAACCAGATAAGGTTGAAGTTCCAATGGGTCTGTCAAACTTTCGTTCACCGATACGACCCACATAAGGACTGTATTTTTGTCTATGGCTTTCAGAGATATATACCTGAAGATCACTCTCAAAGAAATTAATGGCCGAGCTGTATGATTTTTCAAATGCTTTTTGAAGTGTTTCACCGCATCCAATTGCGCTCTTAAGTAATTGGAGGTCAATACCCTCAAGATCATCTATAAACAGGCCAAGATTACTTTCCTTTAACGATTCATCAAAAACATAGCAATCACATTCAGATTGTGAAAGCCCAACGAGATTTTTAAAACAGTCTTTCATAACATTTATTTAAAAGAGGTCTTTCCCACGTCAGTCTAATAATGATTTGAACACATGAAAAGCTTAGTAATAAGCAGTCCCGGATGTTCAATTGACCTTTGGCATCATTACGGCCTACATTGTCGACAAACAAGGATTAATACGTCCCGGGACTTTGTAGCGAGGACGGGATTCGAACCCGTGACCTTTGGGATATGAGCCCAACGATCTACTCCTGCTCTACCTCACGATTTTTTAAAAAGCCGTATAGTTGATATACGGCTTTTTTATTTTTAGCGACATCACCACTATCTACGGTTTAAACCGTCTCTAGGACATCGTAAATCTTTATAATCATAAGAAGCTTTTAATCTTTGCCAACCCACATCGTCGATAACATAGATTGAATGATCAAGCTCCTTTGTTTTTAAAAAATCATTAAATGGTATATCCTCTTGATGGACAACCACAATGGATAGATCAAAAGAAAAATCCATTTCTGAAATAACTAGATCAACTGAATTTGAATCTGCTTGATCGCAAATAACAATTTCAGGTTCCGAATTTTGGCTCAGGTCGGTAGTAGTTAAACCGAATCCCGTTGTACCCACAAATAGCAAGGCAACAATAAAAACCTTATGAATCGCTTTCATAATTTTTATAATAGGGCAGCTAAAAAAACCGCCCTTGTTTAAATACTTATTCAGGATTGGCTACCTTGGTATAAGACAGAATGCCTGATACTTGATCGTTAACAATTGGTGGTCCGGCATCAACCTGAACATCACAGCCAACAGGGTTAAGTAAGAAACCGAAGTTTACTGTACCATACCATACGTGCTTGAATCGCTTTCCAGAACATTCATACTTGTAATAGATATCATATCTAAGACCAGGAATGTTATTGGATGGAATCGAGTAACGTTGTGTCCACCCGTTTGTAGGGTTAAACGATGTTGGCTCCATTGGGTTATAGTTTCTATGCGCAAAAGCATAAGAACCAGGGTTCACCAAGAAACTAGAATCAGTCACTGGAGCAGTTGGGAAACCAACTAAATCAAATGAAGTAGGGAATAACATTTTTCTTCTGTTGTCACCATCACCTTCACTGTTTCGTGCATCCAATTCTGCTTTAAGATATTGCTGATACAACGTACCACTATCTAATAAGAAAGGGTCACTGATCTTGTTGATTTTTGCATCAACCACCATCTTAACCAAAAGATCAAGATTGTAATCAGATTCTGGAACTTCCAAAGTACTACCGTTCAACGTATATCCTCCTGCATTTTTATTGTAACCTGCATTTGCAGATAAGAACAATAATGACTGTGCGTTAAGATACTCGTCCATTAACTTCGTCTTTGATAACAATTGGCGCGCCACATATTCTTCCAAAGAATATCTATTGCGTCTTAAATCATTTTCGTCTACAGAAAAAGAAAAAGACTTTTCAGAGTTCAACTGAAAGTTCTTAGAATTCAATCCTGCAGCTTCTCCATCAAAATCACAAACATCTTGAACGTCTGCATCCAACTCGTCTCCACAATTGTCAATCCATACAACCTTAACGACATCGTCTTCTAGCTCAGGATTCTCAAGGCTGCTCACTAACTGCACTCTGTTGGCCTGCTGAGCAGCTAAGGCCTTGATGCTTTCAGCATCTGCAGTATACATATCGGTTATTTTTTGGGACTCTTCCCAAACTTCTTCCGTTTTAAAAATTATATCGCATTGTTTTGCGAGGCTTAAATCTGCCATAATTTCTTTAAATTTTTAATTAAACAATTAGCTCAGACTAGCTGTCTTGTTTACTCCACGCATCTCGGATTTCCTTACGCTCTTCAATTGGAATAGAACGGTCGGACATAATCTTGGCATACTCAGCTTCATTTTTGGGAGTCCTTGAACTTCCACCAGAACCACCATCACCTCCAGGAGGCGGATTGTCTCTGTCATCAGCTTTTTTAAAGTCAAAATACTTAGTTGCAGTATCCTTAACCATTTGTTCAAAACCAATACCGTGACCGTGATCGTTTTCCAAACGCTTTCCATCTTTCAATGGTGTGAAGCTGTCATTCTCTTCCTGGTAATCGAATTGCTGAAGTTTTTCTATTAGAATATTCTTCTGGTTTGCAGCTCGATTTGGATCGGATGACAGCACCGGGTTCATAGAATCTAAAATCTGAAGTGCTTTCTTAGAAACCTTACCAAAACGCTCTTTCTTTTGAAAGGTTGAAATTTTGGTGTCGTATTCTTCCTGAAGTTCCTGTTCCTTTTCTTTCCAAGTTTTGTCCTTGTCGTTAAGAATCTTAATAACTGCAGGATGAGATTTCAATTCATCTTCTGTCAGTTTTGAAACATCGGCTTTCGAGGTTTTGGAGCTTGATTCTACTATCTTTTTGATGAGATCAAGACCTTGAATGTCGTCGTCTTCAATACTAAATTCTTCTTTGACTTTCTGTTCAAATCCAGTCAAGGCTTCTTTGGTTGCCTTGTTGTAGCCTTGGTCGAATTTATCCTTCCCTTTTTGGTTTATGGTTTGGATACGTTCTTTGTCCAGCTCTAGAAACTTATTTTTAAAAGCATCAGCCTTAAATTCTTCCTCTTGTTCGGGTAACAATTCAGCTATGTCTTCCTCTGGAACTTGGTATGCGGTTTCCAGCACTTCCGCCAACGTTTTTTTTAAGTGTGTGTATGACATAATTTATCTAAAAATTATTTTTTTGATTTTCTTTCCTTAGATGTTTCAACCTGATTGGCTTCTTTTACATCTATAGCTTTCGCCTTGTCAAGTGACTGTTCTTTTTTTCTGACATCATCACTGATCTGTGTCGCAGGCTTTTCCTTAAAAACGCCTTTGTATTTCTTCAGAACTTTATCGGCATCATCTACCTTGTGCTCAGTTCCTTTTTTTCTGTTGATAAGTGTTTTCTTGGCCATTACTTAGATTTTTTAGAATCATCCTTGGCCTTTACTTCACTTTTTGGAGTCCCTTTCACATGCTCTGCTAAAAGATCTGCTTGTTCCTTTTTCAAAGCCTCCAACCCATCAATATTAGATTGAAGCTCCTTGATCTGGTTGTCTTTACCAGTGATGGTTTCTTTCAAATCACTGTTTTCGGTTGCATAACCATCAACCTTTTTTTGAAGGTCACCGTTTTTTTTCTCCAACCCTTCAACCTTGGACGTAAGCTCCTTGATCTGGTTGTTTTCAACCTGACCTTCTTTTTTTAAAGTGTCTTTGGAAACTTCAGAAGCAAGGTGCCATCCATAGGTATTGCCACTTTTTTTCATGGCATCCCATTGGTTTTTCGGTATTGACTTTTCAACACCGTTACGTTTTAACTTTACGTTTGAATCTTTTTTGCCCATAGCAATAAATATTAATTAAACAATATGTATTTGCCATGTTGTTGAGCTAGGCAAGCTCCAGAAGTGTTACAAATATATAAAAAGAAATTTATAAGTTCTTTTTTGTTATATTTAAGTATTGGTATTGGTTTTATAGTGTTATTTTAGAGTTGAAAAAGCAGCCCGTTTCTGGACTGCTTTTTTTTATGCGTTGGATTCTATCTCTCTCAGATCTGGTCTTAAAGCGTAAGCCACCTCCTTAACGATAAAATCAGGATCATGCCTGCAATTATAGCCACCTCTGTCAATAAACCATTTATAAGTTTCCCTGTTTGGTATGGCTTTTAGGTCAGGATCATCCTTCCATTTTTCTGCTTCTTCAGTGCTAAAGACTTTCCCATTTCTTTTTTTGCAGAACTTTCTCGAGGTTTCAATAATGCCTCCTTGGTATATAAAATGTTCAAGACCCAACTTATCAGCATATAATTTGGATGTAAAACCATTGAGTTGAGCATAGACATCGTAACTGAAGGTTTTGTAATGTTTCTCGAAAACACCAAGTTTTTCAGGTTCACCTTTGATTTTCATCTCTATACCTTCTTTCAAGGCCTCATATCCTACACCTTTGAGCATTTCTTTAAATACATAACGCTGAAGGTCTAACTTTACATTGGTGTCGTCCAGAACACCGCTCATATATCCGTTTTTTAAAAGCGAGCCGTCACTATCAATACCAAGTCTTCTGTTGACAATCCGTTTCAGGTCTATTTCAGTTGCCTTAGTGGCATTTGCTGTGGTCCGGTAAAATTTACCGTTTTCTTCTAAAATATTATTGATGTCAATTATTATGGACTTAACAAGCTCTGCCTTGCTTGTTTTGGTAAAATCTGCATAGGCCTTATTGAAGAGCGTTGTGGTTCTTCGGTTCTGTATTTCCTCAACACGTCCACGCTTTATGTTCAGCTGTTCTAGGAAATCTTTTAAAACGCTTTTGGCCAGGTCATTTTGTGATTGGGCAATTCTACGTTCAACAGCATCAATCAGTTTATCGAGCTTCATTGCCTTCTCCCTCGAGAGCTTCTGTATTTTTTTAGGATCTTGCATTATCTAAATCTTCAAATTTTAGTATGTTACAATCTGAATCCATAAAGTAGTCTGGGTGTCTTATAGAAAAAAGAACGGTTTCATGATCTGAGTAGCTAGGTTCATTTTGGCAGTTGAACTGAGGGCCTCTTTTCATTTCTTTACGATCTTGATTACACCACGCTTAATAAGTTTCTTCTTAACGTTTTTGTAGTTTAGGGCCGAGATATAAATACAGTTCTTTTTTCTGATCAATACTTTTCTAACCGAAGGCAAACCATCAAGTACAATTTTTTTTGAACCGTTTTTATTGGTTTGTAAACCCAAACCCTTGGACGTTGGTTTTTCAGAAACTTGTTTAAATGGTACTGACTGATCTTCAAATTCTGCAGGCTCAATTGTATGTTCCTTTAAATTTATTTCGTAGAGTGTATGTCCGCGTTTAGGAACTATACTTCCTATAATTTCTTTTTTAGATTCTTGTTGGATCTGGCGCTCATCAACAACTTTGTCCTTAATTACTTCTTCGAATTCTAACATGCTCATAACTATACATCTCTTTTGCTATCGGCATCAGGCATGGTGTTTAACCTGACAGCCTTTATTGTGGTTTTTCCTAAATAAATGGCTTTTAAAATCCTATGATAACCATCCGCAACTACACCGTGGTCGTCTAATATTATTGGATACTTCAAATCAGTATTCTTAACACGATTCATTTGAAACAAAAGATCATGCATATTATCAACTCTAAAAGGTAAAAAAGATAGGTCTATACTTGCCAATGGTATATTAAATACAGGGAGACCCTTTGAGGCCTCAATAAGTTTCAATGCACTCCAAACATAGCCTGATTTGTTTTCATATTCAGAATCAATTAAGTCAATTTTATCTATATCTACCTTTGGGAATTCCATACTAAGCCGTTAAATCCAGTACAGGAACGTTGTTGTTTCCACCCAGAGCTTTAATGATTTCCTCTACCTCAATTTTTATTAGATTCTTTTGTTTAGCGTAAGCCAATTCATAGAAATTGCTTTGTTTGGTTTCTAGGCTATCAAAAACGTTATCAAAATTCGCATAAAGTACCTGGTTGAACTGTGTGGTTAAATTATTGAGAATAATGTTCTGTATCTCAAAATCAGATTTTCCAGGAAAAGGAAAATGTCTGTTTTTTATCTTGAGTTTAGCCAGTTCGGTGTGGTCATCGGCATATATGATATCCATAATATCACTGTTAATGGATTCTTTGACATAAGATGGTGCATTGCTGTCATTTGCAGTTTTAAGCTCCTCCAACAATTGTTTCATGGACTTAAGCTTCAGGTCACTAGGAAATTTATGCCATACTGTAGCATCTTTAATGCCCATGTAAAAAATTTGCAGTTTTACAATGAACATCCACATTTCGCTATATTTCTCACCAAAAGGGCTAAGAGTATCGTAAACAGAATCCATATCTATCTCAGCTTCTGTAGCTGTGTTGAATTGTGTTTGTACCAGGCTTTCGGTGTTGAAAACCATTCTCAATATTTTCTTTTCTACCTTATCAACAAATTTGTCCAAGAACTCCATAACGTTACCAGGAAACTCAACATAAGAAGAGAGCTTTGAAACGTCTACTAAATCTTCCAAGCGTTTAGGCATAGGTATTTCTTGCATGTCTGCAGCTGTGGAATGGTGTTTCTTTCCGGTGCCCTGGCAAACCTCACATTCTTTACCATCCAACATCACACCATTGGCACAACCTCTAGCATCACATTGATCAACATAAGATATTTGTTTAGGAAAAACATGAAGTGTGATTCCCAACTGAAACTCAGAAGACACTTTGATAAATTGTTCCAATAAGGGAAGTGCTTCATAATGAAATGGATTCACAAAAGTTGCTCCATTTGTGGCTTTGTCTGAAATATAGCCAACGCGCATCAAAGGTACTTTTTCGCTTTTGTGGGAATATGTGAAAACGGCAAATTTAGTTTTCTTTTTATCTTCGATCCAGTAACTCACATTATTGCCCTTAGGTTGATCCTTTATGTCTTTAGGAAGTTCCTTGTATTCATAGGAATTCATACTGTCAAAAAACAAATACCGTTTTGCTTTTTTGGATTTGTCTTCCTTGGTTGTGTAGTTGTAATCCATAGCTATTAAAACCCACTTTGTTTTTTGGTTTTCTACACAAAAATTAACCACATCCTTGCATGAGTATTCGTGAGGATATGTCTGTGGAGTTTCTTTTTTACCATCAAAAGGCTTGAACGTAGTAAGTATCCATGCGTTTGGATCTACAAAGGTAAGTGCTTTAAATCGTTCGTTTAAAAATTGCTCAATGCCATCATTATCTGCTTCACCAAAAAACGCATTTATCTTATCTTCAATTTCCTCAACTTTCGAGGCTTCTATATGGTCAATCAATTTTATTACACGATTGGACCTGGTGACTTTGTTATACATCCTTATGATTTGGGCACAAATTGAAGGAGTATAATGCTTGGTTAAATTCTTTCGCTGTTCAAAGAGATCTTCATCCTCTCGCCTTACAAATTGTTTGAGTTTTTTATTTAGCGGATACTCTCCTTTGCTGTCTGGTTCATTAACAATATAGGCATGGTAATCATCTGATATATCACATACTTTTTTATAGTTGGCGTGTTTGGTTCCGTTGACAATATGGTCTTGGATGATGTCTTTTGCAGCTTGAGAATCCATGGTGAGTTTTTTACAAATCTACAAAAAAAAGAAATCTATAAGTTCTTTTTGTTATATTTGCTATGTGTATGATTTAGGAGAATGGTTCACTCAGACGAACTTAACTTCATTTCTTTTGAAGAATTCATTTCCGTACTAGGAAAAAAGCAGGAGGCCATGACGTCTCAACAAAAGTCATAATAATCGAATTATTAATTAAAAATGCTACTATTATGGCAAATGTACAATGCAACGATACAGATACGCTTTGTCCAGAAAATTGCGATGAACAACAATTACCCACAGTAAAGTTTGATGATTGTTCTCCTGAGAACAACGAATCAGAAATTGAGTGGTTGGCTGTTGCCAAATCAGACGCTGCAGATTTTGCAGACGTCGAGGATTTAACCGAATGGACTACACGTATTGCACAGATTGCAGCTGAAACACCACCAGACCCAGATGATACAATTCGTATGATTAGGGTAGTTGGTGATAAACCAGCTCCTGAAGTGCAGACAAGGGTTGTTTCTGGGAATCGTACTATCCAAACAGGTAAGACCCACACCTTAAATGTTGAAATTGATGAAACTAATGAAGTCAATTATGAGTTTGCTCGTTCAACAGCCTGTAACGCAACCTATAAATTATGGTATGTTACAAGAGCAGGTTTGGTCTATGGTGGAATTTGTGGTGTTAAGGGACAGATGATCCTTAACCTGATTCAAGCTAGAGGAGCCGGGGAGATTGAAAAGTATGTGGGAACTGTGACTTGGGAGGATAAAATTGATCCACCAAGAGCTAACTTCCCATTAGCAGGTACTGTAAATTTTTAGAACCCTCTTTATAGGGTGATTTTGACAGCGATTTCGATATTGATTTTGCTTAATTAAAACGTTCTTAATAATGACAGTACAGCAGATACTATCCAATATTGGCCAGTTTATAAAAACTGGTATTCCAAATAATGTAAAGTCTTCTAATATGAGGGCTTTACTTACTTGGATTGTAAAGCGAATCAGCATATTTGAATTTGGCAGACTGCAGAATTTTAAGGCTAGTGGAAATATTTCCGAAAGCCAGGAGCCTGGAGATTACATAACCGGTGTTGTTGAAGATACTTTTTTTAGGGATGGGATTTATCTTGGTGGCAACATACAACTTTTATCTAGCTATTTAATTCCAGGGGATGCATCAAATCCTAATGAACCAGAACAGACTTATGAAAATATAACGGCTTTATTGGCTGACCAAGAAAATCAAAACTTTAAAAAATATTATCTGGTTACCGATGCATCTGATGATGATGAAATAGAAGAAGGTGAAGGTGTTTATCTGTTTTTAGGAACTGAAAATGAAAATCTTCAGCAGGATTACATAAGATTAAATGAAGCTGATATAGCTAATATAAATGCAGATTGGCAAACAAAGGTAGTAAGGGTAAAAGCCGAAACACTTCCAAACTACAACAACATAGACGCAGGCGATGTGTTCGCAGAAGAAGCGGACGGAAACATCACAGCCCTTGTATTTGATTATAGCTACTCAAATTACCTGTTAAAGGACAAACAGTTATTTGATGTAGACACAGCCATTGCCTTTAAGTTCGCCAACACCACAAGGAACAAACAGATTTACGGTGAAGTATCGGATATAATCTTGGTAGAAGATGACACGCTTGTACGTGTAGAGTTCAGCAACGATATACCAACAGCAGATTTAATCGAAGGTGATGTGCTTCAGTTGGGATTGCCACAGGTTATTGGTAGTAGCAATTTCACCTACAACAACAAAAAAGCGGGCTTAATTAAGCACCCAGACAACACAGGAAGCGGATTAGAGCAATATGATTTTATAACCGCTTACGCCCACAGCAACACGCTTATAGTGAATTTTGCGCAATACTTAGGCGGCGACCAGAGCGACATCAGCAATTTAGACCTGTTACAATGGCAGGACATAACACCGATAACATGATAGTAGAAATAGAAACAAACCTTTGGGAAGCTTTTTTAAAGATATTCAGGCGCAACTCAAACATTATAAAAGCCAATGAGTTTACACACTACAAAGGTTTGGGTAACGAATCCAATAAACACGAAGAAGGTGATTATTTGGTAGGAGTTACAGAAGATGGTTTCAAGATAAAAGAACAGATATTGGGCACTTATTTAATAATAGGTGTCAATGGAAATATATTAGAATTAGAACTTTTAAGTTACAACACACAATGAGAAAAATATTAAGTATAGCGTTATTTTTATTCGTGAGCATGGCTTACGGACAAAGCTTTAAGTCGGTTAAAATAAAAGAAGTAAACGAGATTTCACCTGTTGGTGTAAATACCCGAATTATGGTTTGGGATTCAACCGATTTAGGAAAGGTGAAGTATGTTAAGGTGAGTGATTTTACACCAAACTTAGAAGATGTTTTATTAGAAGGAAATTCAACAGGAAACAATAATATAGATATGGGAACGGGAGGCCTTTTGTTTGAAAATCCATTTAATGGTGACGAATATAATTGGAAAGCAGTAGGCGGTGGTATTAGAATATTTAATAATGACGTACCAGCTTTTGGTTTTTCATCCAATAGAGTCAATGATTTTTATTCATTTTCTGTTCATGATGCGGGAAATACAAGTGGATCGGTATTACAAAACTTTAGATTTCATCCTGAAAATCAACTATCTGCAACAACATTAAACGTTCCTTTTGTCAATGGTTGGGTTGCTGTTGGTGTAACCGATGGCACAACAACAGTAACAGCAAGTGAAAATACAGGTATAATTGATTTAAGCGGTTTAGATTTAGGAGGAAGCGGTGGTGTTTCTGATAATTTAGGAGACCATTCTTTAACACAAAATTTATTAACTAATGGATATACAATTGAAAGTGATGCTTTTTTAAGTTTTGAAATTGATTCCGATAACAACGAACCTAACGCATCATTTCAAGTACAAGACTCAAGCGGTGCAATTATAACTTTTAATAAAAATGGAGAACGTGATTTTCACGATGGAACTTTTTTAAATTTTAACGCTTTAGTAAACGAAGATGTTACAGCTATAAATTTAGGAGGAGAAACACAGATTGATTTTGGAGCAACTCCATCCAATGCCGCAACTTTTACTCTTACTAATATTAGTATTGGCGGTTATGCTGAAATATTATATAATGGTGCAACCGAGCCAACAGTTACGGGAGCTTCAAAATTCCCAAACACAGCGAGTTTTATATCAAATACAGATATGATTTTATGTATAAAGGATTTCAACGGTACGAGGAAATATTGGTTTATCGAATTTTAAATTTTAGAAAAATGAAAAGGGTAATTTTAATTTTAGTTTTATTTATTTTTAGTTTGGGGTTTTCCCAACACGAAATGCTGTTAATAGCTAGTAAGGCTCAATACGATAACGAAGGCCAAAATGATACAGATGCACAAGCTTTTATAAATGCGGTTGAATCACACGGGAGTTTAACCCAAACCACTAAAGATGCTATCAATGATTTAGTAGTGGGGTTAAAAACGCAAAGTTTGTGGGATAAAATACATTTCGCTTACCCGTTAGTTGGGAGTAATGCTGAAATGATGAAATACAATCTAAAAGACCCTAGGAATCTAGATGAGGCATTTAGGTTAAGTTGGTTAGGTAGTGGAGGCACTTTTTCAACAGCTAACGGATTTGCGGGTCAAGGCACTAGATATGCAGATACTAATTATATTCCTTATGAAGAGAGTGTACCCGATGATATGCATATGAGTGTTTATGCGGGTTCGTCTCCTACTAGAAACTCCGCTGAAATTGCATTTGGCTCAAGAAGTGGAAGTGATGACCGTTTTAGTTTTGAACTAGCTTATAATACGTCCTCTTATGCTTTTGATGTTTATGAATGTTGCGCTCCTCCTGGTAGGATTGGTGGTAACAATGGTGGTAATCCATTAGGTTATTGGATAGCTACAAGGTCATCTCCAACGAATTTTAAAGTATTTAGGGATGGTGTTGAGTTGGGACATAATACTGGCGATAGAGGTACTAATGATATAAGTAGTGAAGAATTAGCATTTAATACTTGGAACGATGATGGTTCATTCAGAACAGGCTCTACAATTGGCACTTTTGATTGGAGGTTTTGTTCGGTTGGGTCAAGCTTGACAGACACGGAAGCTACTAACCTTTTAAACGCTGTACAGACCTTTCAAGAAGCATTGGGAAGAGGAATTTAAAAATCTATATAACTATGAAAAATTTAATACTAATAGCATTAACCCTAACAAGCTTAACCTACGCTCAAAATGAGCCAGATGCATCCGTTAACTTGGCTTTGTCCCTAGATGCCAATGTTAGCGGAAGTGTTTCTGAAGGACGTGGAAAGCCAACCGATATTCTTTTCAATCCAAAGACTGGCAACTACGAAAATGAAACGAGGTGGGCAGAATATGGTGTTAAATCTCAAGAAAATCTAGGAAAGCAAAAACCCTTTTGGTGGAAAGTAGAGTGGGAAGAAGAAAAGCTTATCAATTATATCACTTTTGGTGGTACTTATGATAACCAGCCACAGCCTAACACTACTTGGATAATCAGCTATAAAAAAGAAAAAGACTGGGAAGTTATTGATTATGGTGTAGGTGGCTGGATAGATAGTGGCATCTATGAGTGGAAACCCGAAAATATGCAACCTATTAAAACTAAAGGCATAAAAGTAGAGCTTTACAGTAATGGCAAAGAAGATTTGGTAAGCATCCATTTAAGAGGTCGAGGCGGAAAATCCCAAAGTGAGGATGACACCTCCACAGAAACAAAAGCTACATTAATTCAACTATTGCCCTATGAAAAAGAACCCGTTAAAGTAAAAGAAAGTTTTCAGACAATCATAGATTACAAAAATCTATCTAATGAGCTTTTAATAAACAAACTCATAGAGTTGGAATATTTGTTAAAAGCACAAGATAAAAAAATCGAGATTTTAGAAAACAGAATGAGCAATCTACACAGTGGTGAAAAATGATTTATGGCTTTACCATTTCACATATATAGTTATAACAACCGTTATCCATGGGATACAGGTTTAGGTAAAATGTATGTTTTTAAATTGTTTAAAGCTTCAATCCAAAAACTTATGTTCGATTATAAAAATGAGCAAATATCGCAACAGGTTAAAGCATTTGAAAAATTAAATCAAAAACAAAAAGAGCAAGCCAATATCATTGCAATGACGCAATTTGAGCTTTACGGAAATAATGAAAGAATATCACCAGATGAAGTTTTAAAAATTGCTAAGACAAGGAAAACCGTTGCTGAGTATTATAACGAAGAAATTGCCAAAATCAACAACCTAAAGTTTGAGAAATATTTAAAAAAAATCAAAGCCTCTTAAATAATTATCATGGAAAATATTTTAAACATTTTAGCACAATTCGGAATAGGCTTACTGGGCATATTAATTTATAACGTGATAGCCTTCAGAAAATATCTAAAGAAGCCATTGATAAAAGACATTGGCCATAACGTCTTTTGGCAATCCATTTGGATAGAAAGTAGATTTATATGGATATGGACAGCAATAGTCATTTTCCTGTTAGGTCTTATGATCAATATAATGCCAGAATCAGCAGATTTAATTAAAGAGTTTTTTGGTTGGGACATCGCAGGAAATCTAAAGGCATTCTTACTGCTAGGCTTTTCTATAAGTGCAGGGTTTGACAAAGAAAAAAAATAAATTGCTATTAAGTTCAAAGGGATTAGGGCTTAAAATATGAATTAATGGAAAACAGACAGAGCCTTATGAGCCAATTGATAGGCATATTCTCACACGGATTCAAGAGCGTACCACCAGCTCTTAAATCTTTATTGGTCGTTGTTATCGTTTTTTTTACAATGATTATGATATTCTTGATGACTTTTAGGGTTGAAGTGAAAGAGATTTTTGAGGAACAACCGCTAACGGTTAAAGAAGCCGAGATAATGCTTGACAATGAGCGTATGATGCAGAGGTTAAGAGATAGCATAGAAGAAGCAAATGCAATTAAGCGTCTTAAAAAAGTAGCTAAATACAGAGGTGAGATAGACGATGAATCTACAAAGTACAAGTATCTTATTTTAAACAACTGCATAGGTGTCAATTACTATTCTATCCACAACGGCGGAAGTCCTTTAGAAATGAACGGAAATTGGGAACTGGATGTATATGTAAGTACAGAATCGAGTATTGAAGAAGATTATTCAGAAGATGGTGGTAACCCAAAACTTTATAAAGGTTGGGAAAACATAAACCTTAAAGCCGTAACTACTGAAACTTCTGTTTACGTGCCAGACGTAACAAAAGAATCAATGGTTTATTTCGGGATGTCAAAGGAATACTTGAAGCAAGGAAACATAAAATCGTTTATAATATTGATGGTTGAATCACGCAAGAACGAAGCCTTGTTTGTCAGCTTCAATTTTGATGTTGTTGACCCTCATTTAAAAAACGAAAACCTTACTAAAAGTGTTTATGACTTTAAACGGTTTGTAAAATCTAGAATATGAGTTTATCACAAAAACAAAGAGTATTTACAAGAAACATTGGTTGTTTGATAACCTACGCTTATGATGTTCTAGGAATAGAGCTAACATTTGGTGAAGCACACAGAACCAATTCACAGATACTTCTTAACTATTTTGGTTATAGAGTTGAAAAAGGCGGTGTGCTAGGTATTAAATTGGTTAAGCAAAGAAAATTGAGCCAAACATTATTAAGCAGCCACGCAGATAGATTAGCGGTTGACTTTAATTTTTTTGTGAACGGTGAGCTTACCTATGATTTTAACACGGTCAAGTCTTTAGGGGATTACTGGGTTTCATTGCATCCAAAAAATGTTTGGGGAGGTGATTTTAACAAGAACAATATAGAGGATGGTTTTGTAGATACGCCACATTTTCAAATGAGAAAATAATGATCTGGACGTGGTTCAAAATACAAAGCCCAATTGCAAAGCTATTTATAATTATAGCTTTAATTGCTGTTGGTTATGCCATTTATTCAGGCGTTGGAAAAGGGTATTATAAATATCAGTATTTTAAATCCATAGAAAAGCAATACAGCCAAGCAAAAGACAGCATCGTTTCCTTAAACACTGAAATTAAGAACTTGACCCAAAATCAGCAAAACAGGACAAAAAATGTCCAAAAAAAATCAAAGGACATCAACGATAAATTAAAGCAAGATGAAGAAATTATTGACAATCGCAACTATACTGATGCTGAGCTTAACGATTTTCTCGCAGAATACCAGGACTAAAGTGGTTAAAGTTTCCACACTTCAAAATATAAAGCGGAAAATAGACAAGTGCGACAGTATGTCCATTGCCTACATAGATTTACAAAAACAGTTTGATTTTTTGGTCGAAACCAACTTAGCTTATTTCAGCCAACTAAACACCTATCAATCCGAAACAGAAAGACTTCAATTGCAGTTAGATAAATCAGTAAAAGCACTTCGTAGAAAAAAAAACAATTGGATATTGCCAACAACCATTGGTGTCGTTGGCGGCTTAATTGGTGGTGTTTTAATTGCTAATTAAACCATTTCTTAACCTTAGGATAAACAGAAATAATTCTATTGTGTACGTGCTCTAAACTACTAATTTTTATCAGTTTAAATTTTTGTGTTTCGGTAAAGTAATTAAATTCAACTTCTACATTACCAGCCTTAGAACATTCATATTTAAAAGCATACGAGTACTCGCTTTTAAACCGGTTGATCAGTCGCTCATGGAATTCAAATTCTTCTTGAGTCATATCAAATTCGTCTTTATCTATGTGGATGGTGAAGTACATTTTAAATATCTATTTTTTTTGCTTCTTCTAATATCCTTTGTTTTCTCATGGTATCATAATGCTGATCGTTCATAATACTGGATTTATGGCCGTTTATTCCAGAAGCGATTTTTCTATCGTACAAACTTATTACTTTGGTTGTATACAGGTGTTTTAGTGCATAGAAATTTACTGAGATGTTCAATCTATCTTTAACATATTTTCTCCACTTGTTTGAAACTTGACGAGCTGCAATCTTTTGGGGGCCTGGAGTGAAGTTTATTGAAAAAACAAAATCATCTTTATCTGCAGACTGCATTAGTTCAGTCCAAAAAGGCATTGAAATATTGCTGATGGCTCTCCATTGTTCTTCATAGTTACGTCCTTTTTTAACCAATACCTTAAAGCGTTGGCCATATAAATCAACATCTTTGGTTTTAAGCCTGAAGAGTTCAGTGGATCTACTACCGGAACGGAAAAAAATCTCAAAATAACGATAGAAGGTGTAGTGATTGTTTTTTAAATATTCACGAACTTTTATCATTTCTTTTTCTGATAATGTGGGAACTATCTTCTTTGTTTCCTTTTTCTTTTTTATACCAGAAACAAGGTTGAATTCTATAGCATCAGCATCCAAAAGCTCTTTGAAAATCATGCTCATGTAAGCTCTGACTTTATTATACCTCTCGTTTGTGTAGTTGTTTTGTTTTGCCTGGTTATCTAAAATGTTTCTGATGTGGCCGCGTTTAACATCTCCAATCCTCAAAGCGGAATACCTCAGTTGATCAGCACTCTTTTTAAAATACTTGGCAGATGTTTTAAGGTCTGACAATGTTGAATCCGCTCCCTCGATTCTGTCTCTAGCTTTGTCTATGGCAGGTTTTAAAAGTGTGTCTGGATCTATGTCATAAGTCAGCTGAATCTCGGGACCGTTTTTCTGTTTAGTTATCGGATTGTAGCCTTCAACCTTTAAAATATAAAGTTCCTCATCAATCAACAATTGTGTAGCTTCACGTCTTTCTTCTAATGTTTTAAAATTGTTCATCCCCTTTATCGATATCAATTTTCCATAGGGATATTTGTCCTTGAATTCAGGATCTCTAAAATAATAATGGATGCGCCAGTTTTTCTTTAGGAGAGATTTGCCTCCTGTTTTCCAATTTTTGGGATTTACCGAAGGTTCACTGCAGCTGCAGCCGTGTGGAAGAAGTATCATAGTTCTATTACCGTTTTTATTACCTTTTGATAAAAACTACGACACTAAAAGAGTTTGTTTTTTGAAGCTTAAGCCCTGTAAATACAGGGCTTTCGCCTCTGGTGGTGCCTCCAGGAATCGAACCAGGGACACAAGGATTTTCAGTCCTTTGCTCTACCAACTGAGCTAAGGCACCAATTGCTTAATTAAGCGGATGCAAATATAGATGCATTTTTATTATTCACAAAAATAAAATCGTAAAAATTGATTTTATAAATTTGCATTATATAAATAGCGTATGAATCTTATTGTAGACGTGGGAAATACCTTGGTAAAATTTGCGGTTTACCAAAAAACCGATTTAGTTCACAAAGTCAGTTTTGAACTTTCTGAATTTAATCTCAGTTTGGGCAACATCAAAAATAGTTTTCCAAAAATTAAATATGCAATTGTATCTTCGGTTGGGCAGCTTTCAAAAAATCACATAGAAACTTTAAAAGAAAATTTCAACGTTTTGGAGCTCAATTCCAAAACGAAACTTCCTTTTGGGAATTTGTATAAAACCCCAAGTACACTAGGTGTGGATCGTATGGCGTTGGTAAGCGCATCGATTTATCACTTTCCTGATAAAAATGTTCTAATTATTGATGCTGGTACTTGTATTACTTATGATTTCATTACCAGTGAAAACGAATATTTAGGTGGTGCAATTTCTCCGGGAATTCGCTTACGCTACAAATCCCTAAATAATTTAACCGCTAATCTTCCGTTATTAGATACAGAAAAACCTGAAAACATTATAGGGAATACCACTGAAACATCAATTCATTCTGGTGTTGTTTTTGGAATTTGCAAAGAAATAGACGGTATTATCGATCAATATAAAGGGAATTACCCAGATTTAACAATTATTTTAACAGGTGGAGATGCCAATTTTTTGTCTAACCAATTAAAAAATGGCATATTTGCCAATTCAAATTTCCTATTGGACGGTTTGAATTTCATTCTAGATTATAATTCAAAATAATGATAAAACGGCTCGTTGTAATTTGTGTTACAATTATAGGCTCCTTTGCATTCGCGCAACAAGGCACGTCTTCTCCTTACTCCTTTTACGGTATAGGTAGTTTAAAATTTAAAGGTACTGTTGAAAATCGCAGTATGGGTGGAATAGGTGTTTACTTAGATAGTATCCACGTTAACCTAAGAAACCCTGCAGCTTACGCAGGTAAAAATGTTGAAGGAGTCCCTTTTGATGGAGAAAGCAGACCTATTAAATTTACGGTTGCAGGTACATCTTCCAATTTAAATTTCAAAAGTAACTCTGGTGAAGCAGAAGGAAGCAGTACAGCTTTTGATTATTTAGCACTTACAATTCCTGTTGGGAAGTTTGGATTTGGATTTGGTCTTTTGCCATATACTTCGGTGGGTTACAAACTGGAGGACTTTAACGATGACGGAGACCTAGAAAATCGTTACAGAGGAGATGGTGGTGTTAACCGCGTCTTTGCTGGTTTTGGCTATCAAATTACACCCAAATTAAGTGCAGGTGTTGATATTAACTATAATTTTGGGAATGTGCAGAACAGTGCAATAGCAGTTTTATATACACCAGAAGGAGATATAGTTCAGTATCAGACTAGAGAAAACAACAGATCCGATTTAAGTGGATTGAACTTTAATTTTGGTGTAGCATATAAAACAAGGGTGACGGAGAATCTTGAACTTTCAGCAACAGCAACCTATGCACCAGAAACTAGATTGTCTTCCCAAAATCAACGTTCATATTCTACTGTAATAATAAATAATTTTGATGATAGTGAAATTGTAAGAAACACAATTGATGCAGATTTAGAAACGGATGGCTTAAAAGATACTGACTTAACATTACCTGCTGTTGTGACTCTGGGAGCTGGTATAGGAAAGCCAAGGTCCTGGTTTGTAGGAACAGAATACACTGTTGTAAACACAGGGAATTTTTCAAACCCAATCTTTAATAATGAGATTACCGTTTATGAAAAATCGCACCAAATTGCCGTTGGTGGATTTTATATCCCAGATTATAATGCATATTCAGGTTACTTTAAACGTATTGTTTACAGAGCAGGTTTTAACTTTGCAAACACAGGTTTAGTAATAAAAAATGAATCCATTAAAGAGTTTGGCATGTCTTTTGGTCTAGGATTACCAGTTGGGAACCGAAGCCTGTTTTCTAATGCTAACCTAGGGGTTGAAATTGGGCGACGAGGAACAACAAACCAAAACTTAATTCAAGAGAATTTTGTAAACTTTAATTTGAGTTTATCTTTGAATGCGAGATGGTTTGAAAAAAGAAAGTATAACTAACATAATAAATAAGAAGATGAAAACGAGAATTCCAATATTGCTAGCGGCACTTTTTGTGAGTTTCAACATAAGTTTTGCTCAACAAGACGAAGAGTGTATGAATAACCTGTCGATATTTGATAGTTATTATAAAAGTAAAAAATACGATGAGGCATATGGACCGTGGAAAATAGTGCGTGAAAAATGTCCAAAATTCAACAGAGCTATATATGCTTATGGTGACAATATTTTAGAACATAAAATTGAAAACTCAACAGGAGCTGAGCAAGTAGCGCACATTAAGGATTTAATGAAGCTATACGATCAGAGTCATCAGTATTTTCCTTCTAAGTATTCATTGGGTAAAATGTTAGATGAAAAAGCGCAATTAGCTTATAAGTACAGAAAAGAACTAAACATAAATGACCAGCAGGTTTATGACATGTTTGATGAGGCTTTTACAAAAGACAAAGAAAATTTTGATAGTGCTAAAGGTCTTTATACATACTTTTCTTTAGCAGTTGATTTATATGATGCTGGTGCAAAAACTCCAGATGATGCTCAAAAAATGTTTAATAAATATGATGAGATCATGGAGGTTATTGAGCCAATTGAAAAAGGCTATATCGAAGACTTAAATAAATTAGTAGAAAAAGAAGAAGCTGGGACAGAATTAAATAAAAAAGAAGCAAAAAATAAAAGAGTTTACGAATCTAATCTCAACGCATTCGATACTGTTAAGTCTAGTATGGACAAAAAAGTAGGTGACAGAGCTAACTGTGAGGTTTTAATACCACTTTATCAAAAGGATTATGAAGAGTTTAAAAACGATGCGGTTTGGTTGCAACGTGCTATGGACAGAATGTATGTTAAAGGTTGTAAGGACGATCCATTGTTCTTAAAGTTGGTAAAACAAAAAAATTCTGTTGAGCCAAGTGGTAATACAGCGTTTTACCTATATTCTTTAACTGGTGAGCAAAAGTACTTTGATCAGGTTATTCAGTTAGAAAAAGACCCTATCAAAAAAGCAAGACTTTACAAAAAATTGGCAGGTGAACTTAAAGATAAAGGTCAGTACAGTAGAGCAAGACAATATTATATGGAAGCTGTGAAGTTAAACCCTTCCGATGGGTCACCTTACCTTTACATTGCAAATATGTATGCTAAAAGTGCCAACAGTTGTGGTGATGACAACTTTAGCAAAAGAGCTGTGTTTTGGTTAGCTGCTCAAGAAGCACAAAAAGCGGGTAGAGTTGATGGGAGATTAAAATCTACAGCTGCTAAAACTGCTGCAAGTTATAATGCCAGTGCACCATCTACAGCAGATATCTTTACTAAAGGTAATAAAGGGAAAACCATAAGAATTGGATGCTGGATTCAACGTTCAGTTAAAGTTCCAGGTTAATGAGAACAAACCATTTACATATTATAAAAAACTTAGTCACAGCAATTGTTGTGACTTTGTTTTTTTCATGTAAAAATAACTTTGATGAAGTACAGAAAATAGGTGTACTCCAAAATCAGCCTATTGGTGAAGCTGAGAACATCGATTTAAAATATACCGAATACAAAGATTCAACTGTAGATCTTTTGGCAAATCTCTTAAGCCCAAAAATGTTGGATTACTCTAATAGACCTTTTTCTTTTTCAGAATTCCCTGAAGGTGTTGAGTTAAAAATTTATGATGAAGATGATAACAAAACGACTATTTTGGCAAACTACGCCATTTATTATACAGATACGGATATCATTGACCTTCAAGGTAACGTAAGGATTGCTACACACGATAAGGATACGCTTTTTACAGAACAATTATACTACAATGAAAAGTTAGAATGGGTATTTACCAATGAACCTTTCTATTTTAAAAGAACCACAGGGTTTACCGAAGGATTAGGCTTTGATTCTGATAAAACTTTTGAGAAATTTCAAATGCTTGAAATGGGTGGCGATTTTGAACTTGATAATTAACTATCTTTGTTCCTTAAACATTCTTTATATTTCAAAATGCAATTACTAAAATTCTTTCAATACGCATATTTAATAATAGCAGTTTTATTTATTTACGAAGCTGTCACTAACTGGAACACAGATAGAAACCGAGCTTATATGGGCTTGCTCTTTGCAGCCTTGGCCATATTTATGTTTTTCTTCAGAAAACGGTTTAGAAAAAAGTTTGAAGACAGAAACAAACCCTAATATATGACTGTTGATATAGTCATTATTGTAGCAACACTTATACTATCTGCCTTTTTTTCGGGTATGGAAATTGCTTATGTTTCTGCCAATAAAATTCATATTGAATTAGAGAAAAAGCAAGGAGATTTTTTAGGAAAAGTACTCGGTAAACTCACAGCAAAACCATCAAAATATATAGCCACAATGCTTATTGGTAACAATATTGCATTGGTAATTTATGGTTTTAAAATGGGAGATGTGTTGGTAAGGTGGTTCCAATCCATGTTGCCTTCAGATAGTACTGCCTTAACCTATTTATTTGTAGATTTACAGTTGTTAACACAGACCATAATTTCTACCTTGGTTATTTTGATTACTGCAGAATTTCTACCAAAAGTGTTCTTTCAAATATATGCCAATTCTTTGCTTAAGATTTTGGCAGTACCAACTTATATATTTTACATTTTATTCTCGTTGATTTCAGATTTTATTATCTGGATTTCAGATGCAGTATTAAAATATATTTTCAGAGTTGAAGGAGAAGATGTTGTTCTGGCAATGACAAAGGTAGAATTGGGGAATTACATAAGTGAGCAAATGGAATCTGTTGAAGACCATGATGTAGTAGATACAGAAATTCAGATTTTTCAGAATGCATTGGAATTTTCAGATGTAAAGGCTCGAGAGGTAATGATTCCACGAACAGAAATAACAGCTGTAGAAATTTCTGACTCCATAGAAACCTTAAGAGAACTATTCGTTGAAACAGGCAGAACAAAAATCATCGTTTATAAAGATAATATTGATGATATTTTAGGTTACGTGCATGCGTTTGAGCTGTTTAAAAAGCCTATAGACATTAAGTCTATTGTTATTCCTGTGGGCTTTGTGCCAGAAACCATTTTAATAAAAGATGTGCTTAATATCCTTACCAAAAAGAGTAGGAGTATGGCAGTTGTAATAGATGAATATGGTGGCACGTCTGGTATTATGACTGTTGAAGACATTATTGAAGAACTATTTGGTGAAATTGAAGATGAACACGATAAAGTAGAACTTATTGAAGATAAAATAAACGATACAACATATAAGTTTTCTGCACGGTTGGGTGTAAATTACCTTAATGAAAATTATAAATTAAATCTTCCTAAGGGAGAAAATTACGAGACTCTTGGTGGACTTATTGTAAATGCCACAGAAGGTATTCCCGAAGAAAAAGAAACCGTACGTATAGATAATTTTAAGTTTACGATAGAAGAAGTATCTTCAACAAAAATTGATGTAGTGCTTTTAAAAATTCTAGAAGAAGATTAATCCATCATTTAGAAGATAAAAACTAGATATCTCCTTTCATTATTTACTAGAAAATACTATTTTCGCAGACTTATTTATACAAAATAAAACAGTAAAATGGCAGTTTTAAATAAAATCAGACAACGCTCACTAATATTGATATTGGTAATAGCCTTGGCATTGTTTTCATTCGTAATTGGTGATTTGTTCAAAAATTCCACTGCATTTTCAGGTGGAGCACAAGATGTGGTAGCTACCGTAAATGGTGAAGATATTAACCGTTTAGAATTTCAACAAAAAGTAAAAAATTACCAAGATAGAGTTGGGCCTAACCAAACTTCTACACAGGCAATGAATGCTATCTACAACCAAGAATTACGTAAAATAATTCTTGAGTCAGAGTTTGAAAAAATCGGTTTGTCTGTAGAGAAAGATGAAATGAGAAACCTGTTAAAAACAAGTTTTTCTTCATATCCAGAGTTTCAAGATGAAAATGGAAATTTTGATGTGAATCGTCTAAACGCATTTATTTCAAATTTAAAGGATGTGCAGCCTGAAGCTGTACCGTTAAGTAACTTTCAGGTTAACTATGAAAGCTGGACAAACAATGAGCAAACGATAGCAACAAACGCAATGCAGCAAAGTTACTACAACATGATAAAAGCTGGTGTTGGTGCTACGATTTCTGAAGCAGAGGATGAGTATTTTGCAGATGCTAAAACGGTAGATTTAAAATACGTGCAAATTCCTTATGCAACAATTGCAGACAGCACTGTAAAAGTATCCAAAAGTGAAATTAAGGACTACATTAAAAAGAACGAAAAGAAATTTAAAGTTGATGCAAGCAGAGAAGTGGTTTATGTAGAATTTAAGGAAGAAGCTTCAAAAAAGGATGAAGATGCCATTAAAGCTAACTTAAGAAGCTTAATAAATGATAGAGTAGAATATAGTGATATCACTGAATCCACTGATACTATTGCTGGTTTTGACTCTGCAGATAATGTAGAGAACTTTATTAACACAAATTCTGATTTAAAATATAACGATGTCTATTTAAGAGCATCACAATTGCCTGCTACAGCTAAGGATAGTTTAATGGATTTAGAAGTTGGTGAATACTACGGTCCTTATAAAGATGGAGAATATTTTAAATTGTCTAAGGCAATTGCTATAGAGCAACGTCCAGATTCTGTAAAAGTTCGCCATATTTTAGTGCCATACGTTGGTACTACCAGAGCAGATGCATCTATAACTAAAACTAGAGAGGAAGCTGAGAAAACGGCAGATAGTATCTTAAACAAAATCAAAAGCGGTACCAAGTTTATGGATTTGTTAGAACTATCTTCAGATAAAGTAAGTAACGAAAGTGATGGTGAAATTGAAATGGCATACAATTCTTCTTTTGCACCAGAATTCAAAGCTTACGGTTTTGATAATAAAGAGGGAGCTATCGATGCAGTAGAAACATCTTTTGGTTTTCATGTTATTGAAGTCTTAGACCAAAGCAATTTTAATAAAACAATTAAATTAGCAACACTTGCTGACAGAATTGAACCTTCTGAAGAAACACTTCAAGATGTTTTCAACCGAATGTCTAAATTTGAAATTGCAGCCAAAGACGGTGATTTTAATGCACTTGCTAAAGAACGTGATTTAACAGTAAAACCAGTTACTTTTAAAGAGCTTGATGAAAACATTCCAGGTTTGGGAAGCCAAAGACCAATAGTACGTTGGGCATTTGAGGAAGACACAGAAGTCGGTGACTATAAAAATTTCCCTATAGCAGGCTATGGATTTGTAGTAGCTAAAGTGGTTGAGAAAAATGAAGAGGGATTAATGAATGTAGAAGATGCTTCAGTAACAGCCTTGCCAGAAATAAGAAAAGAAAAGAAGGCAAAAATGATTCGTGAAAAAATCACAGCATATACAATTGATGACATTGCTAAAAATCAAGGGCAAAGCCCAAGAACAGCTGCTGCTGTAACAATGAATAATACAACACTTTCTGGCGCTGGTCAAGAGCCTAAAGTTATTGGTGCTGCATTTGGTTTAAGTGAAGGTAAAACGTCTAAGCCAATTGATGGTTCAAAAGGTGTTTACGTTGTAGAGGTAACAAAAATCAATGAAGCTACAAAATTAGATAATTACACCTCTATAATGAATAGGTTGAATACTGCACGTAAAAACACGGTTCAGAATAAAGTTTACCAAGCGCTAGAGGAGGCTGCTGAAATTGAAGATAACAGAGCAAAAACAGTTTACTAAACTGTTGATATTAATATTATATAGAAAAGGCTTCACAATACGTGAAGCCTTTTTTAATTTATATATCCAGATTGTTTACAAAACCATGTTTGAATATGGTATGACAGTGTCAAAACCTTTAGATTTAAAGTAACTGCTAGGTTCAGCCTCAGAAGTCACTAAGACAAAGTCACCTCCCCAAGCACCTAAACTTTTAACAGAGCCTTTAAAATCTTTGAAAAATTTTGATTTTACAGTGTCTTGCTGAATTAATTTTGAAATGATAGCCTCATGAGAATCAATTAGAGCATTAAACCCTGAAAGTGTTTCTGTTTTAATAATAGCATCAGTAATATTATTAATTTCCTCAATAATTGAGTTATTAAGCTTGCTTAATTTTTTATAAGAAGCAATTCCATCTCTGCTATTTTGTTTCTGATTGAGATACACAAAATACAGCTGATTTTTAAAAGATGGATTAAATTTAACAGAATTAACCAATGGTTCCCTGTTATTTTTTAGACGAAACGTTATGGCAGTATTGTGTTTTGCACAAGCAATATCATAACCACTACCACCAAAAGTTTTATTGAGAAGTTTATAGGCATCAACTTTAGCCCAATCCGCAATATTATTGATTAGAGTAGAAGATGTGCCCAATCCCCAAAGTCGATTAAAATCTTGATGCGTAGCAATATCGAAACCCTCCTTTTCATTTAAAAAGTGAGGATTTAATGTTTTAGCAGCAATTAATATTTCAATTAATCGATTTGAAACCGCGTTGCCATTCTGACCTTGTTTCAGAATCTCATTGTCCTCAAGCAAAAACTCATCCTTATACCAAACGTCATTCAATTCATTATAACTCTTCCAGTTTATAGTATTTGAATTCTTAGGTTGTACAATGAGGCTCTGGCCGTATGTAGTAGGTAAAGCCAAAGCTCTTGCGCCATCGAGAACAACATACTCACCTGTGAGTAATAATTTGCCGTTGCTTCTATATGTTTTTTTGTTCAAATCCAATAGGTTCTGTTCTACAGTTGTACCAAAAAGTTTTTTAGAGTAATTTACTTCCTGATATTCTCAATAGCTTCAACAACTGCACTATGTGTTACCACGTTAGTTTTAAAATATGTAATGAGTTCACTTTTCTCATTCTCAGTAGCCTCATACTGATTGAGAATATTAATTAGATGCATCTTCATATGCCCTTCTTGTATACCAGTTGTGGTTAGTGATTTTACTGCGGCAAAATTTTGTGCCAGTCCAGCAACTGCAACTACTTTCATTAAGTCTTTGGCTGATGGATTTTCTAATAATTCTAAAGAAAATTTGACTAAAGGATGTAAATTGGTTAAACCACCAACGGTTCCTAAAGCTAATGGTATTTCAACCCAAAACTTAAAAACGTCATCATCAATAGCGCAGTGTGTTAAACTTGTATAATTACCATTTCGGGCAGCATACGCGTGAACTCCTGCCTCAACTGCCCTAAAATCATTTCCGGTGGCTAAAACCACAGCGTCTATACCATTCATAATACCTTTATTGTGTGTTACAGCTCTATAAGGTTCAACTTCTGCTATGCTGACGGCTTGCTTGAATTTTAGGGCAAACAACTCAGGTTTTGAAATGTCTTTACTTTTTAATTCTGAAATTGGGCATGAAACTTCAGCGCGTACTAAACAATTTGGCACATAGTTAGACAAAATGCTCATCACAATATCTAATTGTCCGTTAAGTGATTTATCAGCTTCGTTTTTTAATGTTTCCGCAAACTGCTCTAAACATGAGTTTATAAAATTAGCTCCCATGGCATCCAAAGTTTCAAAGGTTGCATGGAGTTGGTAGTAATCTTTTAATTCTTCTGTTTTATTTCTTAATTCAATATCTAAAATTCCGCCACCTCTACGTTTCATGTTATTGGTAATATGAGTTGTGGACGAAATTAATTGAGGTTTGACAGAATTGAAAAAACGTTCAAGATTTTCAAAATTACCAGTATAAGTAAAATGAACTTGCCCAATTTTTTCTGTTGAAATTACTTCAGCTTTAAATCCGCCTCTGTTGAGCCAAAACTTAGCAGCTTTACTTGCTGCAGCTACAACAGAACTTTCTTCAATCGCCATGGGAATGGTGTAAAGCTGGTTGTTGATTTTAAAATTCGGTGCAACACCAAGCGGAAGATAGTAGTTGGTTATTGTGTTTTCTATAAATTCGTCATGTAACTTCTGAAGTTTTTGGTCAGAATTCCAATATTGTGTTACTAAAGTTTCAGCTTGATCTTTATTTGTAAAATAAGTGTCTAAAAGCCATTTAACCTTTTCGGTTTTTGAAAGTTTTGAAAAGCCAGAAATTGGGTTGTACATGTAGTAATTAAATTTAAAACACAAAGATACTTAGGATTGGCATAAATTGTGTCCTTAAACTTTTATAATTGCCGATTTACTCTAAATAATAGTGATTTTTTGCATAATTTTTAGTAAACTTGGCATTGCTTTATTGAAAAATGACACATATGCAATTAAGACGTTTTGTAGCTATAGTTGGCTTTTTAACTACAGCCTTGGTTTATGGGCAACAAAGAGAAATTACACTCGAAGAAATTTGGAGCGGACAGTTTAGAACGGAAGGCATGCAAGCCCTTCATTCTATGAATAATGGAAAGCAATATTCGGTCCTAAATTTTGATAGGCAAAGCAGAACTTCAACCATAGATATTTACGATTACGAGACTTTAGAAAAAGTAAAAACTTTAGTGTCTTCTGGAGACATTGCAGAGATTCAAGGTTTTTCGGATTATTCTTTTAGTGATGACGAATCTAAAATCATTCTCACAACAAATTCAAAACCTATTTTTAGACGTTCTACCTTAGGTGAATATTACGTATATGACATAGCTTCAAAAGAAGTGACTAAAGTATCTGATAATATGGTGCAAGAGCCAACGTTATCACCAGATGCCACAAAAATTGCTTATGGTTTTGAGAACAATCTGTATGTAAAAGATTTAAAATCTGGAGAAGTGAAACAATTGACATCTGATGGTGTTAAAAATGAAATTATAAACGGAATTACAGATTGGGTTTACGAAGAAGAATTCAGTTATGTAAGAGCGTTTGATTGGAGTGCAGATAGCGATCAAATAGCTTTCATTAGGTTTGATGAAACCGAAGTGCCAGAATTCTCAATGGATGTTTACGGTTCAGATTTATACCAGACACAAAATGTTTTTAAGTACCCAAAAGCTGGTGAAGCCAATTCTAAAGTGTCATTGCATTTGTTTGATTTAGAGTCTAATAAGCTTTCAGAACTAAGTGTCGATAAGCAATATGAAGACTTTTATATTCCGAGATTAAAATGGACTAATGAGGATAACGTACTAAGTGTTCAATACATGAATCGTCATCAGAATGAATTAGACTTATGGTTTTTAGATACTGACAATTCAACATCAAAATTAGTCCTTTCAGAAAAAGATAAAGCTTATGTAGACGTTACATTTAACCTTACATTTCTAGAAGACAACAGTTTTATTTGGACGAGTGAAAAAGATGGATTTAACCATATCTATCACTATTCTAAAAACGGAAAATTAATTAATCAAGTAACAGAAGGTAATTGGGAGGTTACCAATTATTACGGGTTTAATGAAGATGCCAATACTATTTACTATCAATCTACAGAGAATGGCTCAATTAATCGCGATGTATATTCCATAAAATTGAATGGTAAAAACAAAAAACGATTAACAATAAATGAAGGAACCAATAGTGCATCCTTTAGTTCAAACTTTACTTATTTTATAAACACTTTTTCTAGTGCAACAACACCACCAAAATATACACTGAACAATGCAGAGTCTGGTGAGGTTATAAAAACAATTGTAGAGAATAAAGGCATAGCTCAAAAGTTAGACAACTATAATATTTCAAAGAAGGAATTCAGTACCATTAATGTAAATGGTAATGATTTAAACATGTGGATGATTAAGCCTGCCAATTTTGATGCAAATAAAACCTATCCTTTATTTATGTTTCAGTATTCTGGTCCAGGCTCTCAACAAGTAGCAAACCGGTGGAATGGAGCAAACGATTATTGGTATCAGATGTTGGCACAACAAGGTTATATTATAGCTTGTGTCGATGGACGTGGAACTGGTTTTAAAGGTGCGGACTTTAAAAAAGTGACACAAAACGAATTGGGCAAATATGAGTTGGAAGACCAAATAACAGCAGCTAAAAAATTAGGAAATCGAAACTATATTGATGAAGAGCGTATTGGTATTTGGGGCTGGAGTTATGGTGGTTACATGAGTAGTAATGCATTGTTTAAAGGTAACGATGTTTTTAAAATGGCAATTTCTGTGGCACCAGTTACAAGTTGGAGATTTTATGATACTATCTATACGGAGCGTTATATGACAACTCCACAAGAAAATCCAAGTGGCTATGATGAAAACTCACCAATTAATCATGTAGATAAACTTAAAGGTGACTTTTTGTTAATCCATGGTTCTGGAGATGATAATGTCCATGTACAAAATACCATGAGAATGGTTGAAGCTTTAATACAAGCAGACAAACAGTTTGAATGGATGATATATCCTGATAAAAATCACGGTATTTACGGAGGAAACACAAGACTTCATTTATATAAAAAGATGACTAATTTTATTCACGAAACTCTAGGTGATAAAAGAGAGATGAATAGTAAAAAAGGTAAAATGTCATCTAAAATTAAAGGCTAAACTAACTACTAATTAAATAATTATATATGGAATTCAAATTTGGAGGTTCTGCAACTAATCAAAAGACCGTTTTAGGTCACCCATCGGGTTTATTCGTATTGTTCTTTACCGAAATGTGGGAACGTTTCTCATATTATGGAATGCGAGCACTATTAGTGCTTTTTTTAACTGCTGCTATTTTAGGTGATGGCGGTTGGGGCTGGGAACGATCCGAAGCTCTTTTGCTTTATGGATGGTATACAGGTTTAGTATATATTACACCAATAATAGGTGGTTTTATCGCTGATAAATTTACTGGTTACAGAAATGCTGTAGTTATAGGTGCTTTATTAATGACTCTAGGTCATGCATCAATGGCATTGGAGGTTACGGCTGATGCTTTCTTTTATTTAGGTTTAGGCTTGTTAATTATTGGTAACGGAATGTTTAAGCCAAACATTTCTTCAATGGTTGGGCAGTTATATAAAAGTCAAGGCAAGGAGAAGGATTCAGGCTATACAATTTTTTATATGGGTATTAATGCAGGTGCTTTTTTAGGTATTCTGTTATGTGGTTATATCGGTGAAAAAGTAGGTTGGCATTATGGATTTGGACTTGCTGGTGTTTTTATGTTCTTTGGGATGTTACAGTTTTATTTCGCCCAGAAGATTTTTGGAAAAATAGGTCTATCACCAAAAGATGCTCAAGACTTTGACGATGCTGTAGAAGATTCTGTTGAAGAGACAAAAGATATTTTAGAAGAGGTTGCTGATGAAGCTGAAAAATCTAAAATAACATCCGACCGTTTAAAGGTAATTGGTGTATTTGCCTTCTTTACTATATTTTTCTGGTGGGCGTTTGAGCAAGCTGGTGGTTCAATGACAGTTTTTGCAGCTGACTATACAGATAGAGTTTTAACTGGAGAGGGAGCAGTAACCTTTAAGATTTTTAATACATTATTGACCGTAATACCAATGTTGATAATAACATGGGTTTTATTGATGCTATTTAAACAAACATTTTCAAAATATGCTTTATCCAATCTACTATTGGGAACAAGTTTTGTGATTATTTGGGGAATTGTAATATGGATGTTAAACAAAGAGTTTAATTCAGAAGAATCAGAAGTTCCCGCCTCTTGGTTTGGTATCCTTAATTCATTCTTTATAATTGCTTTTGCTCCATTGTTTTCAAAAGTATGGGAGAGTAGATATAATCCATCAGGACCTGTTAAGTTTGCCATAGGGTTGATACTATTAGGATTAGGGTTTGGTATTTTAGCTTATGGCTCTATGGGAATTCCTTTAGGCGCAAAAACAGCATCAGTGAGTATGATTTTCTTAATTCTAGCGTATTTATTTCATACACTTGGTGAACTCTGTGTATCACCTGTTGGTTTATCTTACGTAAGTAAGTTAGCGCCACTTAAGCTAGTTGGTTTAATGTTTGGTGTGTGGTTTGTGGCAAACTTCATAGCGAATTTAACTGCTGGTTGGACAGGTAGTTATATCGATCCAATTGTTGAAGAATATGGTATGAGTACGTTCTTTTTATTATTCACCGCTGTGCCTGTTGGAGCGGGAATTATTATGTTGATCTTAAATAAAACATTAATTAGAATGATGCACGGTATCAGATAAGAAATCCGTTAAAATAACTTAAAATGCTCCTATTTAGGGGCATTTTTTGTAAGTTCGGAACAAGATTTGCAACTAGTAGATTATGATGAAAAAAATAACTTTAGGATTAGTGTTTGTATTTGCCTTAGCATTTACTACGGTAGCACAACAGATTAATTGGGTTACATTAGACGAGGCGATGGAGCTTCAAAAGAAAAAACCCAAAAAGATAATGATGGATGTCTATACCAATTGGTGTGGACCATGTAAAATGTTAGATAAAAATACATTTCAGAATAAGGATGTTGCCAATTATGTTAATGAGCATTTTTATGCGGTAAAATTTAATGCGGAAGGAAACTCAGAAGTTACTTATAAAGACAAGACTTTTTCAAATCCCAATTACGATGCTTCAAAGTCTAGCAGAAGAAATAGTGTACACGAATTTTCTCGTTTCTTAAAGGTTTCTGCCTATCCAACAATTGTGTTTTTTGATGAACAAGCTAATTTTATAGCACCTATAAAAGGTTATCAAAAACCTCAAGGTTTAGAATTGTACTTAAAGCTTTTTAAAACAGATAAGTATAAAGAAATGAAGACACAAGAGCAGTTTAATGAATATTTTAAAGCTTTTGAGCCAAGTTTTAAAAGTAAATAAGCAAAATCACTCAATGATAAATGCTCCCTTTTCACTGGTTTGGTGAAAAGGGATTTTTTTGTTTTTACAAGTGGCTTTCCAACGTTTTATGTAAGATTTATAGTTGCTGGCATCAGCAATAACCTCTTTGGGTTTAAGGCTGTCTAAAACCCGATTGAGATTCAGTTTTGGGGAATTTCTGAGCAAAATATATTTTGGTTGAAATGAAACTCCATTATAAATACCCAAACTATCAATCACTAAAATAGTATTGTTTTTATATTGGTAAACGGATTGTAAATGATCTAACTTTACGTGTTTAATATTTTCACCCACGTTGTAATTTTTAATCACATTATCAGTTTTGAGCTTAACAGAATCGAGGTTGTGATGGATTGATAATTCCGAATTATGTTTTTGCCCTATTAAAGAATACCTGCTCTTATTAAAAATTACAAATGCAGCGTTTTGATTTGAGTACTTATTAAAAAACAAAACAGATTGAAATCCAATTACAGCAATAAGACTTAGTGTTACCCATTTAAAATTCCGGTATTTATAAACTTGAACTAACGCAATAACAATCAAGTAAGCAAAAATTACTTGAAGCAATGTAAACGGAATATCCCGAAACAAAAAATCTTCAAATTGAGCAACCCAACCAATAAAGCCGTTTAAACTATCAATGATAAAACTGTATGCTACAACCATAAAATCTGGTAGTATATTCAACAAAGCCAAAATAATAATCAAAATCCCAAAACCGAGAATCAAGCCCAAAAAAGGAATCACGACTAAATTCGAAATAAAAAACAATCCAGGAAATTGGTGAAAATAAAACAAACTAATGGGTACAACTCCAGCCTGTGCCGCTAAGGTTACCGTGAAAATCTGCCAAAATTTATCAGTAACGTAAGATTTTGGTTTCCATAGTTTATAAATAATGGGTTGAACGCTAACAATGCCCAAAACTGCGAGATAGCTCATTTGAAAGCCAACTTCAAACAAAAAAGTGGGTTTAAACAGCAGAATTAGAAATGCTGAAATCACCAACGTATTGTAAATATTGGTTGGCCGTTTTAGATGCATCGCAACACTAATAATGCTGAACATAGCAACAGCACGAGTTACGGAAGGAGATAACCCAGCAATTACAGCAAAGCACCACAATAAAATGACAATAATAAAAGGTCGCAGAAACCGACCATATTTTAAGTAGAGTAAAGGTTGAAATATAAAATTTAGAATCAATAAAATAATACCTACATGTAAACCCGAAACGGCTAGAATGTGAATAGTGCCAGAGTTTACATAATTGTTATAAATAGTTTTGTCAATGGTTTGCTTTTGGCCAAGAAGCAAAGCATTAATTATGCTTAGCGATTCGTCTTTAAATCCGGCTTCAATTAGTTTTGAGTTTATGTTTTTTCGCAACGCATCCGCAAAGCTATAAATGGTAGATTTAGAATCTGAAACCAACAATAATTCGCTAGGCTTTAAATATAGTTGACGATATACTTGTTTTAATTCAAGATATTTTGCGTAATCAAATTGATGAGGATTTAAAGGTTTTTGAATCTTTTGAAGTGATGCAGAAGTAAAAAACACATCGTCAACGTTGAGAGTTTTTGCTAAACTATCTTTTTGGATGTTAATTAACAATTTACCCGAAGCTTCCTTAGAATTATAAGAATTTACGGTAACAATATATTTATTGTTATAGGCATCGGGTTTTAAGCGTTTTTTAATTTGAAATGTCACTGATTCAAATGCACGTTTAGAATCAGAAAGGTTTGTATAATGATTGGTGTTTAATGTTTCATCTTGTATGGTGTAAGCTAAGGTGCCAATACCAATCAAGGTGAAATAAGTCAGTATTCCAAAATAAATATTTTTATCAAATTTAGATTTTAAGAAGAACCAGTAAATACTTAGAATAAAAGCAACAGCAATAGTTGAGGATAAGACAAGGTTAAAGTCTAGCTCAAAATAATCGGCAACAAGGATTCCAAGTGCCAAACACGAGGTTAGTTTTATGATGGTGAAATTTAGTAACTTCATGATTTTGAGTCACTAAATATAGAAAAAAAGTGTTATAAAACCCGTCTCGCCTGTACAAAAGCAAAATACCAATATTTCTCGGCTAAGGAGGAAATCATAACACCTCTACTTGAAGAAGAGTGAATAAACTCAATATTACCAGTGCGTACATTGGTAACTAAGCCAACATGGTTAACATTTCTACTATTCTTTTTTGTGGCAAAAAACACAAGGTCACCAACGTTAACTTCTTTTAGATCAATCCAATTGCCATGAGTAGCCAAGCCTTTTGTGGTTCTGGGAATGCTAAGGTTATTATCCGTAAACGTTGTAAATATTAAACCAGAACAATCCATACCACGTTTGGTTGTGCCACCATATTTATATCGTGTACCTTCAAATTTTTTGGCATAGTTTACAAGTGTTTCAGCATTTTTTGGTGGCTTTACATTAGGGGTGGTTCTTACAGTTCTTGTGGTACGCTTACTACTTGAATATGTTTTTTTGGATTTGCAGCTTGTAACTAAAAAGATTAGGAGTAAAAGGGGTAAAAATCGTTTCATTGTTCTATTTAATTTTTAACAGCTTCATAAATTAATTTGGCAGCATTTTCACTTGCGCCTTTTCCGCCAAGTTTCTTTTCAAGTTCATAATAATCTAAAAACATCTGTTCTCGTTTTTTAGTGTCTAAAATTGCGATTAATTCTTTTTTAAGTCGCTTTTTGTTTAGATCTCCTTGTATGAGTTCTGTCACCACTTCACGGTCCATTATTAAATTGACTAATGAAATAAATTTTAAGGTTATAATACGTTTTGCAATTTGGTAACTAATAGCATTTGCTTTATAACAAACTACTTGTGGCACTTTAAACAATGCTGTCTCTAAGGTAGCAGTGCCAGAAGTTACCAAAGCAGCTTTAGATATACTGAGTAAGTCATAGGTTTTGTTAGCTATAAAGCTCACGTTGTTCTGTTTTATAAAGCTTTGGTAAAACTCATAATCCTGACTTGGAGCTCCTGCAATAACAAACTCGTAACCTTTAAATTCTTCAACCAAACTCAGCATTACACCAAGCATTTTGGTTATTTCTTGTTTTCGGCTTCCTGGCAACAATGCTATAATTGGTTTATCACTAAGCTTCTGTTTTTTCCTGAATTCTTTTTCTAAAACTTGAGGTCTATTGGCAATGGCATCAATTAAAGGATGTCCCACAAAATGGACATTATATTTATAGGTTTGGTAGAATTCTTTTTCAAACGGAAGAATAACATACATTGCATCAATGTCTCGTTTAATTTTTTCTACTCTACCAGCTCTAGATGCCCAAACTTGTGGTGAAATATAATAATGTGTTTTAAAACCTTCTTGTTTGGCCCAGTTAGCTATTCGGAGATTAAAGCCAGAATTGTCAATGAAAATAATGACATCAGGTTGAAACGTTTCAATATCTTTTTTACAAAATTTTATAAAACCCAAAATCTTCCGAAGATTGAGAATTACTTCAGCAAAACCCATAAAAGAACGCTCTTTGTAATGTGTTACCAAAGTGCCACCAACAGATTGCATTAAATCACCTCCCCAAAATCTAATATCAGCATTTGGGTCTTGTTTGAGCAATGCCTTCATAAGGTTGGAACCGTGTAAATCACCTGAAGCTTCACCAACTATAATGTAGTATTTCATTTTTTTGCTAAGGTTTTGAGCTTTTATTAGTCATTTAATTTCCAGGTATTCAAATTTTGAAGTTCACGATGTGCTGTCAAATCAAAATGAACAGGTACAACGGAAACATAACCATTTTCCAAAGCCCATTCGTCCGTGTCTTCTCCGTTGTCCATGTTCACAAATTTGCCCGTCAGCCAATAATAATCTCTTCCTGCCGGATTGGTACGTTTATCAAATTTCTCCTTCCAATTGGCACGTGCTTGTCTACAAACTTTTATACCCTTTATGGCTGTTTCCTCTATGTTAGGGAAGTTTACATTCAACACTACACCTTCTCCCATTCCGTTTTCAAGTGCTTGGCGAGTTATCGTTTCTACAAATGTTTTGCAATGTTCAAAATTAGCATTCCAATTGTAATCTAAAAGCGAAAAACCAATAGCAGGTATTCCTTCTATTCCTGCTTCTAACGCCGCACTCATAGTGCCAGAATATATCACATTTATCGATGAATTTGAACCATGGTTTATACCAGAAACACAAATATCTGGCCGTCTGTCTAAAATTTCGTTAACAGCAAATTTCACGCAATCTGCTGGTGTGCCAGTGCAGCTATATTCTGGTTGGTTGCCATCTATGGTAACTTTTTCAATATAAAGGGTTGAGTTTATTGTAATGGCATGTCCCATGGCGCTTTGTGGGCTATCTGGAGCCACGACAACAACATCACCAATTTTATTCATTACAGAGATTAAAGTTCTAAGTCCTGGTGCGGTGATACCATCATCATTAGTTACCAAAATTAAAGGGCGTTTTGCCATAGTGCTATTAAAGGTTGAATAAGGCAAAAATACTAAAAAGCTTAGGAAGTCTAGTGTCTCTACCTTTAACAAAAAATTAGTGCCACGATTTTTTATGGCACGGTTTTTTCTACTATTTTAGTGAAAAATTGATATATTGCTAGTCGGCGATTTTTAGCTTGGCTTAAATCTAAATAGAACTTAACAGATGAAAGGGAATTACAAATTTTTGCTATTGGCACTTCTTATAGCCTTTGCCTCATGCAGTTTTACCAGTAAAACATTCGACGATCCTGATAAGGATAAACTTTTAATACAGCTTATTACTTATGTCTTGGATCAAGGGCATTTCAATCCACAAGACTTAAATGATGATTTTTCGAGTCACGTATTCGATGATTATTTAGAACAGTTAGATCCGTTTAAACGCTATTTCTACGAATCGGATATTAAGGAATTTGAAGCTTACAGAAATAATATAGACGATCAATTAAAAGACTACGATGTTTCGTTTTTTAATTTAACACATCAAAGGTTATTACAACGTATTGAAGAATCGAAAAAGTTATATGCTGATATTTTAGAAAAACCGTTTGATTTTAATCAAAGAGAAAAATTTTCTACCGATTACGAAAATAAACCTTATGTAAAAAATAAACGAGAAATGAAAGAGCGTTGGAGACAACAGCTTAAATTTTCGACTATTGCAAATTATGATGATTTGGTAGACCAAAGAAATTTTTCGATGGGCAGTGTTCAGTATACACCTGAATTGGATGATTTAGAAGATCGTTCAGAAGTTCCGAGTGTTGAAGGAGGAAAAAACAACAGTGAGATAAAAGATAAAACTGTCAAAGAATTGGAAGAGGAAGCAAGGGAAACAACTTTGAGGTCTTTGAATGAGTTGTATGACTTCATTGATGACAGACAACGCAAAGATTGGTTTGCGGTTTATATTAACGCTATTGTTGAGGAGTTTGATCCACATACATTTTATTTTGCACCAGAAGACAAAGACAGGTTTGATGTTGCAATGTCTGGTAATTTTGAAGGAATCGGAGCAAGACTGCAAAAGAAAATGGATGCTATTATGGTAAACGAAATTATCAGTGGTGGTCCAGCATGGAGAGCAAATGAACTTGAGGTTGGTGATCAGATTCTCAAAGTAAAACAGGAAGGTGAAACTAAAGCTACAAATGTAGTTGGGATGCGATTGGATGATGCCATTAAATTTATAAAGGGCCCAAAAGGTACAACTGTAACATTAACTCTAAAAAAAGTGGATGGTACAATTGAAGATATAAGTATTACAAGAGATATTGTAGAGTTGGAAGAAACTTACGCAAAATCTTCAACAGTAATTAAAGATGATAAAAAGTTTGGATTAATAAACTTACCAAAGTTTTATATCAATTTTGAAGATTATGATAAACGTAATGCAGCCTCAGATATTAAACAAGAAATTGAACGGCTAAAAGAAGAAGGTATTCAAGGTTTAGTGTTGGATTTGAGAAATAACGGTGGAGGTTCGCTACAAACCGTAGTTGATATTGCAGGATTATTTATAGAAGAAGGCCCTGTGGTGCAAGTAAAAACCACTGGTGAGCCTAAAGAAGTATTGGAGGACACAGATAAGTCTATAATATGGGATGGACCATTAGTAATTCTGGTTAATGAACTTTCAGCTTCTGCTTCAGAAATTTTAGCTGCTGCAATGCAAGATTATAAACGTGCCATTGTTTTAGGAAGTAAACAAACGTACGGAAAAGGAACAGTTCAGAATGTTTTGGATCTTAACCGTATGGTGAGAAACAATTCTAACGGAGACATGGGTGCATTAAAATTCACAACCCAGAAATTTTATAGAATTGATGGAGGATCTACACAATTAGAAGGAGTTAAAAGTGATGTAGTTGTTCCAGATCGTTACAGTTATATCAACATTGGAGAAAAAGATCAGGAGAATCCATTGCCTTGGGACAAAATTGATGCCGTAGATTATGACTTATGGGAGAACTATTTTGATTACGATACAACTATAAGCAAAAGTAAAGCACGTATGGCTGCAAATGAGCAGTTAAAACTGATTGATGCAAATGCGCAATGGGTAAAGAAAATTAGAGATAGAGAAATTTACTCATTGAATTATAACGAGTATAAAAAAGAAATGGAACTCAATGAGGAGGAGGCAAAACGTTTTGAAAAACTATCTGATTATAAAACAAACCTTACATTCAATTCATTGCCTTATGAAAAAAAGATGATGGATAAGGATTCGGTTTTAAAGCAAAAACGCGAGAGATGGCACCAAAGCTTAGCAAAAGACGTTTATATTGAAGAAGCACTAAATGTGCTTAATGATTTAAAAATGACTTATGCTATTAAGAACAAAGTAGCAACTTCGGTGAAGAATTAAAACCTCAGTGAAAAATAGAAATAACTCATTAACAAGCTTAGCGCTTCAAAAGTTTAAAAAAAACTTTTGGGGCGTTTTTAGTTTGGGAGTCATTGCCTTTATTGGACTGATCTCAATTTTTGCTTATCTATTTGCACCAGATGCTTCAAAAAATGCTAACCAAATGCATTTGTCCATCCATTCCAAACCACCAGGTTTTGAAGTTAAAATGCTAACCATACCTTCAGGAATTGAGATAGAACAAAATTTTATTTCAAAATTATTCTTTGGTTTAGAGAACACGGATACTGAGATTCCGATTGAATCTTTTACTGTCGAAAACGATATTTTAAATTATATAGAGTATGCTTCAGATGGATTGCAAGGCTTAGAAAAGCAAATAGCATTAAGCAAATTTCTAAATTCAGATTATAAAAGCCATATCGATACAAGAAACTTCATCTTTGGTACCGATAAGTACGGAAGAGATTATTTAAGCCGCATTTTAATTGGCTCTCGAATTTCTTTTTTTATTGGTTTTGTGGCGGTTTTTATTTCACTGGTTGTAGGACTTTTAATGGGTAGTTTAGCTGGTTATTACGGAGGAAAAATTGATGCCGTAATTATGTGGATAATAAATGTAACTTGGTCAATACCAACCTTATTATTGGTTATAGCTATAACTTTAGCCTTAGGTAAAGGTTTTTGGCAAGTTTTTATAGCAGTAGGTTTAACTATGTGGGTAGAAGTAGCAAGAGTGGTAAGAGGGCAAATTATCAGTGCTAAAGAAATGCAATATGTAACAGCAGCGAGAGCTTTGGGATACACAGATTACAGAATAATAACAAAACACATTTTGCCAAATATTTTTGGGCCTTTGATTGTGATTTCCGCAGCTAATTTTGCTGCTGCAATTTTAATTGAAAGCGGATTGAGCTTTTTGGGAATTGGAGCACAGCCACCAATGGCAAGTTGGGGAGCAATGATAAAAGATCATTATAACTATATTATATTAGGAAAGCCTTATTTAGCATTGATTCCTGGTGTTTGCATAATGCTTTTGGTAATGGCATTTATGTTGGTTGGTAATGCTTTTAGAGATGCTTTGGATGTAAAAGGTTAATCTTTTTTGGTTGTTGGAAATAGTTGAGCCCAGTTTTTTGGTTTTAAATACTGTGAAAACGAATCTGCTCGGAATTCTCCATTTCTTATAAAGACTTCTCCATTGGGTTTGATAGCAGCAAGTGATCCACACAAAGTGCTAGAAATAAAAATATTTTTTTTAAAATAATCATTTTCATCTACGAAAAAATATTCTTTTTCACTTTTCGGATTATTTTTCAGTTTTATACCCTTTTCAAATAAGCATATAAATATGATGTCTTTACTATTAAGAGACTTTTTTATGGGATTTAAAAATCTTTTTCGTTGGTTAACCTTATTTCTCGTCCAGTTGTTACTTCTGGAGGCGGAGCACATGTCGTCTTTATAGTAGTACTCAATAATGATATCAGTACTATCTTGTATTTTATATGAAAGTATTTTTTCAACTTCTTTTTTAATAATATTAAATTCGTAAAATCCTTTCATATAGAGGTTTTTTCGCAGAACTGAATATCGTTTTTTTGATTTTCCTAAGGAGTCCCAACAACTTAACAAGAGTTCTTTATTCCTCAACTTGTTTTGAAAGTAGCTTCCACTAATGGTATCTCCTAATTCATCAATATAAATTTGTTCTTGGGATTCGCTGAATAAAAATGAAAAAACAAGAATAAGACCAAAAAGAAGTGTTTTTTTTGTTGGCATGTATTTAACTATGATTTTTTAGACTTTCTATCTCCTCATTTGTACCTTCAATAAAATCCAAAACCGCTTCCTGCCCAATTTTTTTACTTGAAGAGGTGATAAAGTAAGGTGGTAATTCCTCCCAGGTTTTTAGAAGCTCTTGGCAGTAATCATCAACATTCCGTTCAATAGCTTTAGGTTTAAGCTTGTCTGCTTTTGTAAAAATAATAGCAAATGGAATACCACTTTCTCCCAAATACTGCATAAATTCTAAATCTATCGGTTGAGGATTGTGTCTTATATCTACCAATACAAAGGCAGAAACCAACTGTTGGCGTTGCTCAAAGTAATTGGTAATAAATTTTTGAAATTTTCTCTTAGACGTTTTAGACACTTTGGCATAACCATAACCTGGTAAATCTACCAAATACCAATTATTGTTAATTATAAAATGGTTGATCAACTGTGTTTTTCCAGGCTTTCCAGAAGTTTTAGCAAGGCTTTTTCTGTCAGTAAGCATATTTATCAAGGAAGATTTGCCTACATTACTCCTGCCAATAAATGCATATTCGGGTATAGGATTTTTAGGGCATTTTGCCACTTCCGAATTACTAATTACAAATTCAGCTGATTTTATTTTCATCCCATCTGTCTTTCAGTCATCTTCCCAAAGGGAAGATATTTTTTTAATTAACCTTTAGTGATTTTTCCATTGGAGTAATTTCCTTCCCTTTGGGAAGGATTAAGATGGGATTAAAACCCACGCTTCTCAAGCCATCCGTTCAAAATTTTATTGAATTCTTCCGGATGTTCCATCATTGCTGCGTGCCCACATTTATCAATCCAATATAGATCTGAATCTGGTAATAATTCATGAAATTCCTCAGCGACTTCAGGTGGAGTTACATTATCATTTTTTCCCCAAATTATGCAAATTGGCGTAGACATATTTGGTAAGTCTTTAGCCATATTATGCCTAATGGCACTTTTAGCAATTGCTAAAGTTTTTATTAATTTGTTCCTATCGTTAACGGTTTCATAAACCTCATCAACTATTTCCTTGGTTGCTACTTCAGGATCGTAAAATACATCCTGTGCTTTTTTCTTAATGACGTCGTAATCGCTACGTTTTGTATAACCACCTCCCATAGCACTTTCATAAAGGCCAGAACTTCCAGTAATTATTAGAGCTTTTACTTTTTCAGGGTATAGTTTTGTGTGGTATAAACCAATGTGGCCACCTAACGAATTCCCAAGAAGAATAACATCATTAAGATCTTTGAATTCAATAAAACCTTTTAGGTAGTTTGCAAAACTCTTAACGTTGGTTTTTAAGAGCGACATATCATAAATGGGTAACTCAGGAATTATGACTTTGTAACCGTTAGAACTAAAAAATTTTGTTACAGCATCAAAATTACTTAACCCTCCCATTAATCCGTGCAACACAATGATTGGTGTGCCTTCTCCGACTTCAATATATCTGTAATCCTTTTCTTTTTTTAAAAGGTGTGCCATCTACGAGTTGGTGCTTAAATGTTAAAAACAAATATAACTAAATCCTTTAGAATATAAATATAATGCAGAAAATAACAGATTTTAAATAGTGAGATTGTTTTGGGATGTTCAAGTCAATAATTCCCACTTGTTAACTTTTTTTAAATAAGGCCATCATTGAAAGAGCTTAATAAAAAACCTTTTTGGAATTAAAACTTATCAACAAATGTGGTAAAATGTGGTAAAAAGTGGATAAATTTTCAATATATTTGAATCATAATCGTTAAAGTGGTAAACGGAATCTTTTGAATTCATTTATAGGAACATACGAGTGCAAAGCAGATGCAAAAGGGAGGCTGATGATTCCTTCTGTGCTCAAAAAACAGCTATCATCAGCGCTGCAAGATGGTTTCGTTTTAAAGCGAGCTGTGTTTCAACCTTGTTTAGAATTGTATCCTATGTCTGAATGGAATGAGATGATGCAGAAAATAAATAAGCTAAATAGATTCAAAAAAAAGAACAACGATTTTATTAGAAGGTTTACAGCTGGTGTAAAAATGGTTGAGGTGGATAGTGCAGGTCGACTTTTGATTCCAAAGGATTTAATCACGTTTTCAGGTATAAAAAAGGAAGTTGTTTTGGCTTCTGCTGTTAATATTATTGAAATCTGGGATAAGGATAAATACGAGCAAGCAATAGATGATGCGGCGGAAGATTTTGCAGACTTGGCAGAAGAAGTAATGGGACAAGAAGATGAAGACAATGGGATATCATAATGCTGTTTTACTCAAAGAAACAGTCGATGGACTGGCAATTCAGCCAGATGGTGTCTATGTAGATGTCACATTTGGTGGAGGAGGACATAGTCGTGAAATTTTATCTAGGCTAGGGCCAAACGGAAAACTTTATGCATTTGACCAGGATAAAGATGCACTTGAAAATAAAATTGACGATGAGCGTTTTGTGCTGATTAATGAGAATTTTAGATATATAAAGCGATTCTTGAGATTTTATGGAGTGAAAGAAGTTGATGGTGTATTGGCAGATTTCGGAGTTTCGTCACATCAATTTGATGTTGCTGAGCGTGGTTTTTCTACACGATTTGAGGCAGATTTAGATATGCGAATGAATCAGTCAAATAAATTATCTGCTTTTGAGGTTGTAAATAATTATTCTGAAGAACAGATAAGAGATGTGCTTTTGCAGTATGGAGAATTAAGGCAAGCTCCTGCTATGGCAAGGGTTATTGTTTCTGGTAGAAAGGAAGGGGAAATAAAAACCAGCGAGCAGTTAAAAACTGTACTAAAGCAGTTTCTAAATCATAAGAAAGAAAATAAGGTTTTGGCGCAAATATATCAAGCGATTCGTATTGAAGTGAATCAAGAAATTGAGGCTTTAAAAGAGTTGCTTTTGCAAACACCAGAAATTCTGAAAGTAGGTGGGAGACTAAGTTTTATCTCTTATCATTCGCTTGAGGACAGATTGGTAAAACGATTTATAAGAAATGGTTTGTTTGAAGGTGAGCCAGAGCGAGATATGTTTGGCAATTTTGAAGTGCCTTTAAAAAAAGTGGGAGGGCTAATTGTGCCAACAAAAGAAGAAATAAAAAAGAACAATAGAGCTAGAAGCGCAAAGCTTCGAGTAGCGGAGAAACTATGAAAAAGAATATCTACAGCATATTACGTGGAAAATTCCTAATCAGTGATGATTCGTTCAAAAATTGGCGCATCATCATTTTTATTTCAGTCTTGGCAATAGTAATGATAGCAAGTTCTCATAGTGCTGATAAAAAAGTATATGAAATTGCAAGATTAACAAATGAAGTGAAAGAGCTTCGGTCGGCATTTGTAGATAAACGCGGTAAGTTAATGCGACTCAAAAAAGAGTCTTATGTAGAAGCTGAAATGACTAAAAAAGGAATCGGGATTTCCTTAAACCCGCCAACTAAAATAATAGTAAAATCACAACAGCAATAAATTTTGGCAACAACGGAAACCAACATACTAAACAGATTGTACTTTGTAGCAGGCTGCATGTTTGTCTTTGCCTTGGCTGTGGTGTTCAAGTTGTGTACTATTCAGTTTGTTCAAGGAGATGAATATAGGGCACTTGCAGAAAAACGTACAGTTAGAGATTTTCCTATACCTGCAAATCGTGGTAATGTCTATTCTGCAGATGGTAGTTTGTTGGCAACCTCAATACCTAAATATGATATAAGAATTGATGCTGTTCAGCCTAAAGATGCTGTGTTTGAAAAGCATTTAGGTGCATTGGCAGATTCGCTTTCTGTATACAGAGGAAAACCTGCTTCGTATTATAAGAACATTATTAGAAAAGCCCGTCAAAATAAAAACAGATATTTTCTTTTGGCTCGTAATATTAGCTATTCAGATTATATAAGGCTTCGCAATTTTCCATTATTAAAATTAGGTGCTATTAAAGGCGGACTCATAGTTGAGCAAACCACAAGGCGTGAGCACCCAATGGGGGAAATTGCGGCACGATCTATTGGTTACGAGCGTTTTGATGAAGATGGTAATGTTGCCAGAGCAGGTATAGATGGTGCTTTTGGGGAAAGCTACTTAAGAGGTCAGAGTGGAAAACGTTTAAAGCAGAAAATTGGTAATGGTCAATGGAAGCCTATTGTAGATTTTGACCAAGTTGAACCTAAAGACGGTTACGATGTTTACACCACACTCGATGTTAACATTCAAGATATAGCGCACCATTCACTTTTGGGGCAGTTAGAAAAATATGAAGCCGAACATGGTTGTGTTGTGGTTATGGATGTTAAGACTGGTGAGATTAAGGCAATTTCTAATTTAGCAATTACTAAAAATGGTAATTATTACGAAAAACGGAATTATGCGGTTTGGGAGTCTCACGAACCTGGCTCTACGTTTAAAGTAATGGCAATAATGGCCGCTTTAGAGGATAGAGTTATAGACACATCCACTGTGGTTGATACTGAGGATGGTACAAAGCGTTTTTATGGTAGAACCATTAGTGATTCCCGTCGTGGTGGTTATGGTAAAATTTCGGCTGCACGAGCGTTAGAGGTTTCGTCTAATATTGGTTTGGCTACAATTATAGATGACCATTATTCCGATAATCCAGAAAAGTTTTTAAAGCGAATGCACCAATGGAGATTGGATAAACCATTAGGTGTGTCAATTAAAGGAGAGGGAAGCCCTGTGATACCAAAACCAGGAGATAAAATTTGGAGTAAAAATGCATTGCCGTCAATGGCATATGGCTATAATTTACAGTTAACTCCGCTACAGACTTTGGCATTTTACAATGCTATTGCTAATGATGGTGAGTTAATAAAACCTCGATTTATAAAAGCGGTAAAATCTTTTGATAAAAATATCGAAGTTTTTGAGAAGGAAGTGCTGGTTGATAAGATTTGTTCAGATAAGACCTTATTGGAAATACAGGATATTTTAAAGAATATCGTTGTTCGTGGTACAGGTGAGCGCATGTATTCTGAAACCTTTTCTATGGCAGGTAAAACAGGTACAGCAAGAATTGATTATGCTAATTTTGAAGAATGGAAAAAAGATAAAAAATACATTTCCTCTTTTGCAGGCTACTTTCCTGCAGATAATCCTAAATACTCTTGCATAGTGGTTATCCATAAACCAAGTACCAAAGTCGGTTATTATGGAGCTGATGTTTCTGGTCCAGTTTTTAAGCGTATAGCGCAAAAGATTTATACAGATACACCAATTACAGATGAAGTGAAAAAGCTGGAGTTCAATAATACTTTAGTAAATAAGGATTACGAAACGTATTATGAGAGTGCCAGAAAGTATAAAACTCTTATGCCAGATTTAATTGGTATGCCTGCAATGGATGCGCTGGCATTGCTTGAAAACATGCAGATTGATGTAAAAGTGAAATTAAATGGAAACGGAACCATAAAAAAACAATCCATTAATAAACTCCAAAAATTAAAGTCTAACCAAACTATTGTCTTAGAAGCCTCATGAAGTTATTAAAAGACATATTGTATAAGGTTACTTTAAATGCTGTTGTAGGGAGCACTGGTGTTAGTGTCAATAAAGTTGAGTTTGATTCGAGGCAAATAAAAAGCAATGATGTTTTTGTTGCCATTTCGGGTACAATAACTGATGGGCACAAATATATTAGCAAAGCAATTGAGGATGGAGCAACGGCTGTGGTTTGTGAAAAACTACCAGAAACACTTCAAGACGGTATTACTTATGTTGAGGTTGCTAATTCAAATCAGGCCTTGGCTTTTATGGCTGCTAATTTTTATGAACACCCTTCAGAAAATTTAAAACTTGTTGGAGTAACTGGTACTAATGGAAAAACAACTGTGACGAGTTTGTTGTATCAATTGTTTAAAAAAGCCGGATATAAAGTCGGTTTGTTGTCAACGGTAAAAGTTATGGTAGATAATACTACTTATAAAGCTACGCACACTACACCAGATTCGTTGACCATCAATAAGTATTTAAAACAAATGAATGATGAAGGTGTTGAGTTTTGTTTTATGGAGGTGAGCTCTCACGGTATTCACCAGAGCAGAACCGAAGGCTTGCATTTTAAAGGTGGTGTTTTTACCAATCTATCTCATGACCATTTAGATTATCACAGCTCATTTGCAGAATATAGAGATGTTAAAAAAATGTTTTTTGACCAATTGCCAAAAGATGCGTTTGCGCTCTCAAATATAGATGATAAAAACGGTTTGGTAATGTTGCAAAATACGGAAGCTAAAACGCAGACCTATGCATTAAAAAACTATGCAGACTACCGAGCTCAAATATTAGAAAATGAGTTTAACGGATTGTTGTTAAAGTTAAATGACAATGAATTATGGACTAAATTAATTGGGAGTTTTAATGCCTATAACATATTAGCAATTTATGGAGCTGCTGATTTATTAGGTTTGGATAAGGTTGAAATTTTAAAATTGATAAGTGAGCTAGAGAATGTTTCCGGACGTTTTCAGTATTTCATTTCAGAAAAAAAAGTTACTGCAATTGTAGATTATGCACATACGCCAGATGCATTAAAAAATGTACTGGAAACTATAAACAATATTAGAACAAAAAACGAAGAATTAATAACCGTTGTGGGCTGTGGAGGTGATAGAGACAAAACCAAAAGACCTAAAATGGCACATATAGCTTCGGCTTTAAGTACTAAAGTGATTTTTACAAGTGATAATCCACGTGGAGAAGTACCTGAAACCATAATTGACGATATGGAAAAAGGTGTAGAACCTCAGAATTTCAAAAAAACAGTTTCAATTACCAACAGAAAACAGGCGATTAAAACGGCTTGCCAAATGGCAGATACTAATGACATTATTTTAATTGCCGGAAAAGGCCATGAAACCTATCAGGAAATTAAAGGCGAACGATTTGATTTTGATGATTATAAAATTGTAAAGGAATTTTTAAAACAATTACAAAAATAGAAACAACAACTAATGCTGTATTACCTTTTTGAATATTTAGAACAACACTATCAATTGCCAGGAGCATCGCTGTTTGGGTTTTTGACGTTTAGAGGTGCGGCTGCCATAATATTGTCTTTGTTGATTTCTACCATATTCGGTAAACGCATTATTAGGTATTTACAGAAACAACAAGTGGGTGAAACCATTCGTGATTTAGGATTGGAAGGGCAAGTTGAAAAAGCAGGTACTCCAACAATGGGAGGTATTATAATAATAATTGCAACATTGATTCCTGTATTACTGTTGGCAAAACTTGAAAATATTTACATCATCCTTTTGATCATAACGACGCTTTGGATGGGAACTATTGGATTCATTGATGATTACATCAAAAAATTCAAAAATGATAAAGAGGGTTTAAAAGGCAAATTTAAAGTATTAGGGCAAGTAGGACTAGGGATTATTGTGGGTGCAACATTGTTCTTTAATGACGATGTAACAATAAAAGAAAAACTGCCTGTTGAGCAGCAAAAAGTGTTATTGGCTCAAAATCCAGATTTACCAGCAGCTAAACTGTTTGAAGAGGAAGAAAAATCAACTAAGACCACCATTCCTTTTGTAAAAGGTAATGAGTTTGATTATTCAAACTTAATCACTTGGATAAGTCCGAATTTAGAAAAATATGCTTGGGTAATTTTCATATTGGTTAGCATTTTTATAATAACAGCGGTTTCAAATGGGGCAAACCTTACTGACGGAATTGATGGTCTGGCGGCAGGAACTTCAGCAATCATTGTTTTAACATTAGGGATTTTTGCATGGGTTTCGGGTAATATTATTTTCTCTGAGTACTTAAATATAATGTACATCCCAAGGGTAGAGGAAATAACGATTTATATCACAGCTTTTGTTGGTGCGCTCATTGGATTTTTGTGGTACAACACCTATCCTGCTCAAGTATTTATGGGTGATACCGGAAGTTTGACTATTGGAGGAATTATAGCTGTAATAGCCATCGCTGTAAGAAAAGAGTGGTTAATACCAGTACTGTGCGGTATTTTCTTAGCCGAAAACTTGTCGGTTGTGATGCAGGTAAGTTATTTCAAATACACACGAAAGAAGTTTGGTGAAGGAAGAAGGATATTTAAAATGTCACCATTACACCACCATTATCAAAAGTCAGGATATCACGAAAGTAAAATTGTAACCCGTTTTTGGATTATTGGCATTTTGCTGGCCATAATTTCAATTGTTACATTGAAAATTAGATAATGAAACGATTAGTGGTACTTGGTGGAGGTGAAAGTGGTCTAGGTACAGCGCTTTTGGGAATAGCAAAAGGATACGAGGTTTTTGTGTCCGATAAAGGAAAAATAAAACAGAAATATAAAGACGTTCTTTTAAATAATAAGATTGAATTTGAAGATGAAGTGCATACAGAATCAAAAATTCTGAATGCCGATATCATTATGAAAAGTCCTGGTATTCCAGATAAAGTGGCTTTGGTTAAACAGATTCGGGAATCGGGAATTAAAGTAGTTTCAGAAATTGAATTTGCTTCAACTTTCACCGACGCAACTTTGGTTGCCATAACAGGGAGTAATGGTAAAACAACAACCGCAAGTTTAACTCACCATTTGTTAAAGCAAGAATTAGATGTTGGTTTAGCAGGAAATATTGGAGATAGTTTTGCGAAACAAATTCTTGAAAAAAATCACAGAAATTATGTGTTAGAGGTCAGTAGTTTTCAATTAGATGACATCTGGAATTTTAAACCAATGATAGCTGTACTGACCAATTTAACACCAGATCATTTAGATCGGTATGATTACAAGTTTGAAAACTATGTCGCTTCAAAATTCAAGATAATAGAAAATCAAACTAAAGAAGATTTTTTCATCTACGATAGTGATGATCCAATTATTGAAGAATGGTTGAGAAACCATTCAATTCAATCAAAAAAACTACCATTCTCACTGACTAAAGTCATTGAAGAAGGAGCTTATTTAAAAAACAAAGAAATAGTAATAACAATAGATAATAACCAAATAATTATGCCAACAGAAAATATAACATTAGAAGGAAAACACAACATTAAGAATGCTATGGCAGCTTCAACTGTTGCGCATTTACTTAAAATTAGAAAGCAAACGATACGCGAAAGTCTTGAGAATTTCCAAGGAGTAGAACATCGTTTAGAGCATGTATTAAAAATAAATAAAGTACAATACATCAACGACTCTAAAGCAACCAATGTAAATGCAACTTATTTTGCGTTAGAGAGTATGGCTGCACCAACGGTTTGGATTGTTGGAGGAGAAGATAAAGGTAATGATTACAAAGAATTGTTTCCGTTTGTAAATGAAAAAGTAAAAGCAATTATTTGTTTGGGAGTTGATAATAAAAAATTGCTGGAGTCTTTTGGCAATATGGTAGATGTGATTGTTGAAACACAATACATGGCAGAAGCTGTAAAAATAGCATATAAAGTTGCTGATGCTGGCGATAATGTATTGTTGTCTCCAGCTTGTGCAAGTTTCGATTTATTTGAAAACTATGAAGACAGAGGACGTCAATTTAAAAATGCAGTTAGAAATTTATAATGCATAGTCATTTCTGCGGAAGCAGGAATAAAAGAAAAAAGAGTGCAAAATGTAATTAAACATATTAAAGGAGATAGAGCCATTTGGGCTATAGTCACACTATTGGCTATTTTTTCTTTTTTACCTGTGTATAGTGCTGCGAGCAACTTGGCTTATGTAGGTGGTTCTGGCAATACATTTACGTTTTTTGTTAAGCACTTTATGCATTTGTTTTTGGGTTTTGCAATAATGTATGGAGTACACAAAGTGCCTTATAAATATTTTCGAGGACTCTCCATGATAATGATTCCTATTGTATTTGTTTTGCTTTTGGTGACCATGTTACAAGGCACAACCATTGATGGAGCTAACGCTAGCCGTTGGATTCAGATACCAATTGTAAACATGTCTTTTCAGACTTCAACGCTTGCAGCGGTTGTGTTGATGGTGTACGTAGCAAGGTATTTGTCTAAAATAAAAGATCAAAAGGTGTCTTTTAAAGAAACGATTCTTCCCCTTTGGGTGCCAGTGTTCTTAATTTTAATATTAATACTGCCCGCTAATTTTTCAACAACCGCAATCATTTTTACCATGGTAATGATGCTAACTTTTATTGGTGGATATCCCATTAAATATTTAGTGGTAATTATAGGAACAGGTATTGTTGCTTTAGCCCTTTTTGTTTTGGTAGCTAAAGCGTTTCCCGAAGCGATGCCAAACCGTGTTGATACTTGGATGAGTAGAATAGAAAATTTTGCAAATGGCGAAGATACAGATGCAGATTATCAAATTGAAAAAGCCAAAATTGCTATTGCAACAGGCATTTCGCCACTTGGACCAGGTAAAAGTGTACAGAAAAATTTTCTGCCACAATCCTCTTCAGATTTCATATTTGCTATCATCATTGAGGAATATGGATTATTTGGAGGTGTCTTTTTATTGGTAATGTATTCCTGGTTGCTGTTTAGAATTGTTATTGTATCCCAAAAATCAGATAGTGTTTTTGGTAAATTATTGGTTTTGGCGGTTGGGTTGCCAATTGTCTTTCAGGCATTAATAAATATGGCAGTTGCTGTAGAGTTGTTTCCTGTAACAGGTCAAACTTTACCACTTATTAGTAGTGGAGGAACCTCAATTTGGATGACGTGTTTGGCTATTGGAATTATTTTAAGTGTAAGCGCTAAGCGCGAAGAAATAAAAGAGAAAGAAGCATCGGAAGATAATCCGTTGGATATATTAAGTGAAGCAATCTAATGAATAACTACAAGTTTATATTATCAGGCGGAGGCACAGGAGGCCATATCTATCCTGCGGTTGCTATTGCAGATGAGTTAAGGTCGCGTTACCCTAATGCCGAATTTCTATTTATTGGGGCTTCAGACCGTATGGAGATGGACAAAGTGCCACAGGCTGGTTATAAAATTGAAGGCTTATGGATTTCGGGGATTCAAAGAAAACTGACGCTCAAAAACTTAACGTTTCCTTTTAAGCTTATAGTTAGTTTGTTGCGTTCTCGAAAAATTATTAAGCTTTTTAAACCAAATGTGGTTATTGGTACAGGAGGTTTTGCAAGTGGACCGTTGTTACAAGTGGCAACTTCAAAGAAAATTCCAACCCTTATTCAAGAGCAGAATTCCTTTCCGGGAATTACAAATAAGTTGCTCGGGAAAAAGGTGAATACCATTTGTGTGGCTTATGAAGGTTTAGAAAAATTCTTTCCAAAAGAAAAAATAAGATTAACAGGTAACCCTATCCGAAAGGATTTGTTGAATGTTAAAAACAAACATATTGAAGGAAAGGATGTGTTTACGCTTATTCACAAAAAAATAACGCTTTTGGTTTTAGGAGGAAGTTTGGGGGCAAGACGAATCAACCAATTAATTGAAGAACATTTAGAACTTTTTGAAGCCCAGAATGTGCAAGTGATATGGCAATGTGGAAAGCTTTATTACGATAAATACAAACAATACAGCCAATTAGAAAATGTTCAGGTTCATGCGTTTTTAAACAATATGGATATGGCGTATGCAGCTGCAGATATAATTATATCTAGAGCTGGTGCAATTTCAGTTTCTGAGCTGTGCATTGTTGGCAAGCCTGTGATTTTTATTCCATCACCAAATGTAGCGGAAGACCATCAAACTAAAAATGCTAAGGCTGTAGCAGATAAAAATGCGGCCATATTAATAAAGGAAAAAGATTTAGATGCTGATTTTAAAACTCAATTTTCAGAATTGATTTCAAACGAAGAAAAAAGAAATCAACTAAGTGAAAATATAGAGGCTTTAGCATTGACTAATGCTACAAGAGATATTGTTGATGAGGTTGAAAAACTATTAAAAAAGCAGTGAATATAACCACCATACATAACGTCTATTTTATTGGCATTGGAGGCATTGGCATGAGTGCTCTTGCCAGATATTTTGTTGCGAATGGTAAGCAGGTTGAGGGATATGACAAAACACCAACTGAAATTACAACTTCGCTTCAGAATTTGGGAGTTTCAATCCATTTTGAAGATGATTTTAATAACATTCCAACCAGTTTTTTGAATACTGAGCATACATTGGTGGTGTACACACCGGCAATGCCAAAGGAGCATTCAGAATTAAACTATTTCAAATCTAATGGCTTTCAGGTTTTAAAACGTTCAGCCGTTTTAGGCGAAATTACGAGGCAAACCACTTGTTTAGCTGTTGCTGGTACACACGGAAAAACTACAACAACAAGCATTTTAGGGCATTTATTAAACATGTGTGATGTGCCAGTAACCGCATTTTTAGGCGGAATTAGTGAAAATTACAATTCTAACTTAATCATTAACGGAACAGAAGTTACGGTTGTTGAAGCCGACGAATTTGATCGTTCTTTCTTAACCCTGTCCCCAGATTTGGCCTGCATTACCTCTATGGATGCAGATCATTTAGATATTTATGGAGACGCGTCTGAGCTTGTTAAAACGTTTAAGGATTTTTCAACACGTGTAAAGCCAAACGGGAAACTATTTGTAAAAAATGGTTTGCCATTAAAAGGCATTACCTATGGAGTTGAAGACGATTCAGATTACAGTGCAAAAAATGTAAGAATAAAAGAGGGAAGTTATGTGTTTGATGTACAAACACCTAGCGGAATATTTAAAGATTTTGAATTTAACCTACCTGGTAGACATAATTTGTCTAATGCAATAATTGCCTTGGCGATGGCTGTAGAACATGGTTGCCCTCACAACCAGCTCGCCAAGGGATTAGCATCATATAAAGGGGTTAAGCGCAGATTTAGCTATCAAATTAAGACTGAAGATTTTGTTTATATAGATGATTATGCGCATCATCCCGAAGAAATAAACGCAGTGCATCAGGCAGTAAGGGAGATGTATCCTGGCAAAAAAGTGCTTGTGGTATTTCAACCACATTTGTATAGTAGAACACGGGATTTTGTGGATGGTTTTGCTGAAAGTCTTTCAAAATTTGATGAATTATTGTTGTTGGATATCTATCCTGCTCGTGAGTTACCAATTGAAGGAGTAACTTCAGAATGGTTATTGCAAAAAATTGAAAATTCAAATAAAAAATTAATTCAAAAATCAGAATTAATAGAAGAGATAAAAAAATCTGACGCTCCCGTGGTTTTAACCATTGGTGCAGGTAATATTGGAGAAGAAGTTAAATTTATTAAAGAAGCATTTAGTTTTGCGAATTAATTATAACTACATAAAAGTAATGGGTTTACTGGTTTTGGTGGGTTTTTTATTCGCATTTTCAAAAAACAGAAATGATAATCGCAAAATTAGTGAACCCAAAATTCAATTTTTAGGTGAAAACAAGATGTTTATCACTGAGGCCACTGTTAGTAAATTGTTAATACAAAATCAGGCTAGTGTTGCAGACCAGCCTAAAGATATTATAGATTTGAACCAATTAGAATCTGCCCTAAATTCTAATCCAATGATTAAGAAAGCAGAAGTGTTTATGTCTGTAAACGCTGAACTTTCCGCTGAAATTGAACAAAAGAGACCTATTGCAAGAGTTAGCACTAATGCATCATATTATATAGACGACGAAGGTTCTTTTATGCCATTGTCACCTAATTATTCTGCAAGAGTGCCATTGGTTATTGGTAATATTAAGAAAAATGACCTCAAAACAGTTTTTCAGTTTGCTAAAACTGTAGATGAGGACGAATTCTTAAAAAAACATATCATTGAAATTCGTCAAAACGACGATAAAACCATTGATTTTAAAATTAGAAAAAGCGATTTCACTGTCCATTTAGGGACATTGAAAATGTTAGAAAAGAAAATAAACAACTTTAAGGCTTTTTACCAAAAAGCGTTAAAGGACAAGATTTTAGATGACTATAAAATTGTAAATCTAAAATTTGATAAACAAGTAATATGCACCAAGAAATAAGCTATGGAAAAAAATAATATTTCGGTAGGTTTAGATATAGGAACCACAAAGATTGTGGCCATGATTGGTCGCAAAAACGACTACGGTAAAGTTGAAATTTTGGGTGTAGGCAAATCCAAAAGTATGGGAGTGCATCGTGGTGTGGTAAACAATATCACACAAACGATTCAATCCATTCAACAGGCTGTGCAAGAAGCTGAAGCTGCAGCCTCAGAGAAAATTGAAGAAGTTACTGTAGGTATTGCTGGGCAGCACATACGCAGTTTGCACCATAGCGATTACATCACTAGGGCAAATTCAGAATTGGTGATTGATGAAACAGATATAGATCGCTTGATTAATCAAGTTCATAAATTAGTGATGCTTCCTGGTGAAGAAATCATTCATGTTTTACCACAAGAATTTAAAGTAGATGGACAAGCCGAAATAAAGGAACCCATTGGTATGTACGGAGGACGACTAGAAGCCAATTTCCATGTTGTGGTGGGTCAAGTTTCCTCAATCAGAAATATTGGAAGGTGTGTAAAAAGCTCAGGTTTACAACTTGAAGGAATTACGTTAGAACCACTTGCATCAGCAAATGCTGTATTAAGTCAAGAAGAAAAAGAAGCAGGAGTTGCATTAATTGATATAGGAGGCGGAACAACAGATTTGGCTGTTTTTAAGGATGGCATCATTCGTCACACAGCAGTGATTCCATTTGGTGGAAACGTCATAACAGAAGATATAAAGGAAGGCTGTTCCATTATTGAAAAACAAGCGGAGCTTTTAAAGATGAAGTTTGGTTCGGCATGGCCAGGTGAGAATAAAGACAATGAAATTGTTTCAATCCCTGGATTACGTGGAAGAGAGCCAAAAGAAATTACATTGAAAAACTTGTCTAAAATTATCCATGCCAGAGTGGTGGAGATTGTTGAGCAAGTATATGTTGAAATAAAAAATTACGGACATGAAGAGCAAAAGAAAAAACTGATTGCTGGTATTGTACTAACAGGAGGTGGTAGCCAACTTAAGCATTTAAAACAATTGGTAGAATATATCACAGGCATGGATACCAGGATTGGTTATCCTAATGAGCATTTAGCTGGTGATAGTGACGATGATATAGCAAGTCCCTTGTTTGCAACAGCTGTTGGTTTAGTAATGGATGGTCTTAAACGTCAAGAGCGTAAAAGAGCAGAGGAGTTAGAGGAAGCAAATGAAGAAATTGCGGAGTCAGAAGCAGGTGAAGCTGAAGAAGAAACAATAACTCAACCATTAAAAAAAGAAAGACGTTCATTTTTAGATAAGCTCACAGAACGTGTCAAAGAATTTTTGGACAACGCAGAGTAAGTAAAATAAAAGAGAATTAATTAATCAAGAAATATAAAATCCCATAATCACAAATAATATGAGCAACAACAATGAATTTGGAAACATTTCCTTCGATTTGCCAAAGCATCAATCTAACGTCATCAAGGTTATTGGTGTAGGTGGAGGTGGTAGCAATGCTATAAATCACATGTTTCAACAAGGTATCAAAGGAGTTGATTTTGTTATCTGTAATACCGATGCGCAAGCACTTCAAAATAGTGGTGTGCCAAACAAAATTCAACTCGGAGTAAACTTAACCGAAGGTTTGGGCGCAGGCGCAAATCCAGATGTTGGTGAACAAGCCGCAGTAGAGAGTTTAGAAGACATTCGCAGAATGTTAGACACCAATACTAAAATGGTATTTATCACAGCCGGAATGGGTGGAGGTACAGGTACTGGTGCAGCACCAATCATTGCCAAAATGGCTAAAGAAATGGATATCCTTACTGTAGGAATCGTAACCATGCCATTTCAATTTGAAGGTAAAATGCGTAATGAGCAAGCGCAACGTGGTATAGAAAAACTACGTTCGCATGTAGATTCTCTTGTGGTGATTAACAACAATAAACTTAGGGAAGTTTACGGTAATCTTGGTTTTAAGGCAGGTTTCTCTAAAGCAGATGAAGTTTTGTCTACAGCATCTAGAGGAATCGCGGAAGTAATTACACACCACTACACACAAAATATTGATTTACGTGATGCCAAAACAGTGTTGAGCAATAGCGGAACAGCCATTATGGGATCGGCTGCATCCTCTGGTCAAACCAGAGCACAAGACGCTATTATGAAAGCATTAGATTCACCGTTGCTTAACGACAATAAAATTACTGGAGCTAAAAACGTACTGTTGCTTATCGTTTCTGGTTCCCAAGAAATAACTATTGATGAAATCGGAGAAATCAACGACCATATCCAAAACGAAGCAGGCCATGGAGCTAACATTATTATGGGTGTTGGTGAAGATGAATCTTTGCAAGAATCGATTTCTGTAACCATTATTGCTACGGGTTTTGATATAGATCAGCAAAACGAAATTTCAAATACCGAAACAAAAAAAGTAATTCATGCTTTAGAAGATTCAGAAGAAATAAGCGTAACGGATAAAGATCCTGCGATTATAATGCCTGATATCATTTTAGAAGAAAAGAAGGAAGACCCAATTGTACGTCACACGTTAATTGAAGAGGAAGAAAATGAGCCAAAGGCTGAGACTAAAAATAATTCTGGAATGGATATAATTGCCACGACAGATTTTTTAAAAAACATGAATGTGATTTACGATGAAGTTTTAGACTCCAAAAAAGAGGAAGACGATTTTGTAATCACACCGATTGTAAATAAAGCTGAAACGATTGAACCAGAACAGGAAGAAGAACAAATTACACTAACATTTGATTTGCCTTTGACCAACACAAAAGAACAAGTTGAAGAGCCGGAATCAGAAGAGGATAAAATGTTCTTTAGTTTAGATGAAGACGTAAAGGATTTGGATGTTAACGAGCCTGTTGAAATCATTTCAGTAACAGAAGTTAACGAAGAAGGAGAAAAACGTTACGCATTAGATGAGTTTGAAACCTATTCTTCTTCAATCAATAAAAAATCTGAAACTACCACAGAGGTAAAAGAAGAAGTTGTTTTTGAAAAGAAAACATTACCATCAGAAGAAACAGAAGATGCCGTAAAAGAAGAAATTGACCCAATGAATAGTCCAATTTCTGAAATGCTAATCGCTCGTGCAGATGAGCGCAGACGTAAAATGAAAGATTTCAACTATAAATTCAATACTGCAAAAATTGATGAAATAGAAAAGGAACCTGCTTACAAACGGCAAGGTGTAAATCTGGAAGATGCACAGCATTCTTCTGAAACCAACGCTTCTAGAACTTCTGTCGGCACAGATGATAATGACGACATTCAGTTAAGAAGTAACAATTCTTTTTTACACGATAACGTAGATTAATAGCAAATTTAAGTTGTCTGTTAAGCACCAAGTCAATGCCCAAAAAGCCCTCCAACTTTTTGGGCTTTTTGTTTGAAGAATTTATAGGAATTTAAGAATGATGCATCTTTAGTTTTTTGGTATCTTCGCACTTCTAAAACAGAAAGCAATGAGTTTACAAAGCGATATTATGACTGCCATGAAAACGGCAATGAAAGAGAAAGACCAAACAGCTTTGGCAGCTTTAAGAGCAGTTAAATCTGAAATTTTATTGGCTAAAACATCAGGAGCTAGTGAAGAATTAACAGAGGAGGAAGAGCTCAAAATTCTTTCAAAATTGGTAAAACAACGTAAAGATAGTGCTACCATATTTAAGGAACAAAATCGTGAGGATTTGGCTGAACCCGAATTGGCACAAGCAGAAGTAATTAGCCAATTTTTGCCAGAAGCTTTAAGTGTAGAGGAAATTGAAAAAGTAGTGGTAATGACCATTGACCAAGTTGGTGCAGAGGGTATGAAGGATATGGGTAAAGTTATGGGAATTGTAAATAAGGAATTAGCTGGTAGAGCAGATGGAAAAACCATTTCTAATATTGTTAAGGCTAAATTAATGTCTTAATTTTGAATAAGGTTCCATTTTCGGAATCTATGGCTGCGTAGTTCAACTGGATAGAATATCAGATTTCGGCTCTGAGGGTTGGGGGTTCGAATCCCTTCGCGGTCACGAATAAACCAAGAAACTGTTCGTCAAATCAAGCTCGCTTGAATTTGTAAGAACAGTTTTTTGGTTTTCAAAACGGAGCTTTAGGGATGCACACAATCCCTTAAAGCCCTGTTTTGTTTAAAATGATAATTTAAAAGTCTAAAAAGCTCGCTTGAATTTGTATGAACAGTTTTTTTGATTTTCCATGAGGAACTAAGAAGATGTGTAGCAGTCAAAGTATGTATGGCCTACTAAAAGAACTTAAATTCCCATCTCTATTAATCCCTAGAATCATCCGAGTCATCCGAACCGCTGAAAAGCCGTTTAAAAAAACCATCTGATGTATCTTTTTCACGCTCCTCTCTTCGTTCTTCTCTTTGTTGTTTTTTCAATTCTCTTTTTTCTTCAGATGTAAGGTTTTCACTTTCTTTCGCATCTTTAAAAGCATCTTTATATTCTATGCTCTCGTCAGTTTCCCCTCTAAAGGCTTTTATCCATCCATTTTTAAATATATTGCCTATAGTGGGCCAAATCCCAGCCTCGGGATTGTTAAGGTCACCTTCTATAGGAACCTCAGTCGCAATAGTGTCAGTGCCTTTATTTTTTAGTATAAACTTAAAAAAACTGGTAAATCCTTCCCAAAGTGTTTCTAAGAAACCGTCTTCCTTACCAATCATTGTTGTATGGGTTAAAAGCGGTTTTATATAACCTTTTATATATCCATCTGCAATGGCTATTTCACTAAAAACCTCAAAAGTACCTGTTTCAAAATCCAATCCTGCATAATAGCTGGTTAAGTCGTTAAGAGCTTTTGCTTCTGAATTTTCTAAGGACATAGAAATATCCATATCTGGTATTTCCTTAAAAAGATTCATATTACCATCTAATTTTACATTGCCATTACCAAAAGAAACGGCATGTGCTGTGATTGGAGATGGTAAAATTCGCTCTTTTTCAATAACGTTACGGAGATTGTTTGCAGTAAGGTAGAGTTTGTTTAATTGTAAATCTATATTGGGATCTGCCATAAGACCCACCACAGCTATTTTGCCATCAACTACTTCAAAATGGTTAATTTCTAAAGGAACGATTTCATCTAAAGCCTGAGTCCAGTCTTCTACCTCAGCGTTACCTTCTTTAGGTGTACTTTGTTGATCTTCTATGACATAGATTATCTCTGGATTGGTCATAAGAATTTCAGCCACAATTGCACCATCAAAAAGGGCATCCCATTCTACTGAGATATCGGTTTTTGGAAAATTTAAAAAAGGGACCTGTGTTTCTGCATCTACTTTATTAAGATATAGCCCATTAATAACATATGCACCTCTGTAAAGTGAAATGTCTATATCTTCTACTTGACCATAATAACCCGGAATATCTGTTAATACTTTATTGATATAATCTTTTGCCCAAAATGGTAAATATAGTCTCTGTCTCTTATACACATCTCCGAGCCCACGAGACCGAGGCTGATCTCG